>CAYFSC010000009.1:0-33644 GCA_964345695.1 uncultured Rhodothermales bacterium
CGCGCTCTCCCGTTGCTGTTTGCCATTGCCGCCCTACACCGATGTCTGAACGCAGCCGCCGCCGTACGTCAACACCGTCATCCACCGAGACCGAGTCGTCCTTCCAGCAGCCCGACCCGTTCGAGGTTGGCAAGACGACCCTCGACCTGGACGACATCTCGGACGAGGAGCTGGAGCACCTCTATTTCGAGGACGACGAGGAAACGTCCAGCTTCTTCAACATGCCCACGATTGCCGGTCTGTCGCTCATCGTCGTCGGGATCGTGTACCTGTTCACGGAACTGGGCGTGTGGGCCGGCCCCGACATAAGCATGCTGGTGGAAGCCCTACCCATCGTGGGCGGCATCCTCATCATCCTGCTCGGCTTCGGCGTCCTCACGTGGCGGTCGTCCACCTCGTCGGACGAGTCCGACAAAAAGGCCGCAGTCGATGCGGACACGGGCAAAGCGAAGGTGGTCGAGACGCCCTCCAAAAAAGCGACCAAGAAGCGCCTCATGCGGTCCCGCACCGACAAGAAGCTGATGGGCGTGTGCGGCGGGATTGCAGAGTATCTGAACCTCGATCCCACGCTCGTCCGCATTGCCTTCGTGATCGGCGTGGTTGTGTCTGGCGGCCCCTTCGTGCTGGCCTACTTCGGCCTCGGGTTCGTCATGCCGAAAGAGCCCAAGCTAAGCGAGAAAGACCGGATCTCCATCATCCGCGACAGCTGACCTCCGTCCGCCGACAGTTGGAGCCAAAAGGAGCCAAGACGAGGCAACCGACCACGTCGGCCGATCCCTTCGTCTCCGACGCAGCACGTGCTTACTGCACCGCTTCGGTCTCGGGCAGCGTCCCGGCGAGGGCACGGTGCATCGCCTCCGGCCGGAGGTAGCGGCGAACGGCGTCGTTGACGTCGCCGAGCGTCAGGTCGTTCACGAGCTGCGGAAAGGCATCTAGATATTCCACCCCGAAGCCGCGCTCGGCATTGGTGAGGATCGACTGTGCAAGGCGCCGAGTGGTCGCCAGCCCAACCTGGAAGGATCCGGTGATGGTGGTCTTCTTCCCTTCCAGCTCAGCCTCGGTAGCGCCTTCCTCGACGAAGTCGCGAAGGACGGCCTCCGCGGCTTCGATGCCGCGCTCAATCGCCTCCTGGCTGAGGGTAACCTCCACCTGCCATGATCCGGCATACCGCGTAGAGACGCCCGACAGCCCGGAGCCGATGTGATAGGTAAGCCCCTGCTCGTCGCGCACCTGAGCCATGAGTCGAGCCGAGAAGTTGCCGCCGAGAATGTAATTGCCGACATACAGCGGAACGTAGGCTTCGTGGTCGCGGCGAATCGGGAGGGCATGGCCCATGCGCACGTCGACGTTCGACTTGTCGGGCATCGGCACGGCGGTACGGCCGGGGCCGATGTCGGAGCGGGGCTCGGTGTCGTGCGTGGCGGGCGCGTCATGGGGGCTCCACCCTCCGAAGGCCCGGTCCACCGCTGTGGTGATGGCGTCGGGATCGAGGTCGCCCACAAAAACGAGCGTCCACTCGTTCGCCCCGAAGTGATCGTCATGATAGGTGCGGACGTCGTCGACCGTCAGGGCCTGGAGGCGCTCGATCTGCGTCTCCGGCGCTGTCGTGTAGTTCGGGTGGTTGTCGGTGAACAGCCGCCGCGTGAGGGCACCGGAGGCCTGCGCCCCAGTGTTCTCCATCTGACGCTGGACCTGCCCGATGGACTGCGCCCGTGCTTTCTGAAACTCGTCGGCGTGGAACTGCGGCGTCTGCAACATGTCGGCCATCACGTCGAGGACATCGGGCACGTCGTCGACCAGTGCGCGGCCCGACACATCGACATACAGCCCATCGCTGGACAGGTCAAGTTTGGCGCCGCAGTCCTCCAGCACCCGCGCCAGTTCGAACCGATCCCGTGCCTCTGTGCCCTTGTCAAGCAGCGCAACCGTCAAGTCTTGCAGAACCGTATCGCCCGCTTCAAAGTCGGGATTCGTCATGAACGAACCGCGCCACGAGACCACCCGGTCGACCTCCGTCGGGAGCATGAGCACGCGGCACGGACCGACCTGCCGGTCGATCACGCGAGAAGCAAAATCGGTCGTTCGGGTCATCAGAGGCGTGGGAACGTGTGCAAGAGATTGAGAATCTGTTTGGCGGACGGTCTGCGGCCTGCGACTTTGTGGGTCTCGCTTTGTGGGTCTCGCCTTATGGATCTCGCTCCAAACGCCTGCTTCCGTCACCCCGCAGGAACGTACCGTCCGATTGTGCTTTTCGTTGGCTGCAAGTAGGTCCGGGCGACTCGCTGTACGTCGTCGGGGGTGACGTCTTCGAGCCGGTCGAGGTATTTGGTGTAGAGCCGCCAATCGCCCGCCGCCAGCGCCTCGTTGAGCTGCGATGCGATCCGCATCGGGCCGTCCCGGTCAAAAGCCACCTGCGCCTTCAACTGGTTTTTGGCGCGCGCCAACTCTTCCTCCGTCACGCCCTCGGCCTGGACGGTGTCGACGACCTCCATGATGGCCGACTCGACGGCGTCATGGTCAGACTCCGGCGTCAGGTACGCGAACAGGTTGAAGAGGCTCGGGTCGCGCAAGCGGAAGTTCATCGCGAAGACGTCGGACGTGAGTCCCTGATCGGTGCAACGGCGGTAAAGGCGGCTGCCTTTGCCCGAGGCAAGGATTCGCCCCAGCACGTCGAGCGCGTCGGAGTCCGGCTTGGTGGCTGGCGGCGTCTTGTACCCGATCAGGAGCGCACCGATCTGCCCGTTTTGCCGCACCGTGACGCGCCGCTGTCCGTTCTGCGCCGGCTCGCGCGTCGATACCTGCGGGATGTCGTGCGGCGCCGACTCGTGAGCGCCAAAGTGCGCGTCGAGGATCGGCAGGACGTCCTCCCCCGTCACGTCGCCAATGACCGAGACGGTCGCGTTGTCGGGCCAGTAAAACGTGTCGTAGTAGTGCTCCAACCCGTCGGCCGTCACCGACTCAATGTCGCTCCGCCACCCGATCGTGGGATGATGGTACGGGTGCGCCACGAAGGCCGTACTCCAGACCTCGTCAAAGAGGCGCGACACCGGGTCGTTCTGTGCGCGGTCGTACTCGTTGAGGATGACGGTGCGCTCGTCCTCCAGATCCTGCGGGTCGATGAGGGCCCCGCGCATGCGATCGGCCTCAATTTCCACCGCGAGCGGCAGATGCTCGGTAGGCAGCATCTCGTAGTAGTTCGTGCGGTCCACCCAGGTCGAGGCGTTCACGCGAGCGCCGACGCGCTGCAGCGTCTCGAAGATCGACGTGCCCTTGCGCTTGTGAAAGCGCTCGGTGCCTTTGAACATGAGGTGCTCCAAAAAGTGGGTCGCGCCGGTGTGTCCGGTCCGCTCGTTGCGGCTCCCCACGTGGTACGTCACCATCAGCGTTGCGACCGGCGCGCCGTCCTGCGGTAGAACAAGCACGCGCAAATCGTTGTCCCGGTGCCGGTAGCACTGGATGCCGCTGGAGGTTTCGACGTGGGTGAAGCTGTGAGACATGGATGGCACATTCGATCAGTTGCGGTGTCGACGAACGGAGCGGCGTGGCGGCCGGGGTGCGAAGGAAGATTCTTGGAGGGTGCCCGATTCCAATCGCCCGTCCCGCACTTCCTGTGGGGCCGCCCGTGTTTTGGGCCGCCTGTACGGGCCGCGTCGCGCTACCCGAGTTCCTTGACGGCGCGTCGCATGCGGCGGATGCAGGCGTCTTTGCCCACGACGGCCATCATGCTGAACAGGCCGGGCCCGTACGTGCGGCCGCTGACAGCAAGACGCGTAGGATGAATGATGCGCCCGGCGCCGACGTCCTCAGCGTCCGCCAGGTCGCGCAAGACCGTCTCGATGTCGTCCACGTCGAAGCCATCGAGGGCCTCAAGCGCATCGGCATAGGCCGTTAGGAGATCGGCAGAGTCGTCCTTCCAGCGCTTCTCCACCCCCTCCTCTTCGTACGATTCCGGATCTTCGAAGAAGTAGCGGTTGGCGGTCGCAATCTCGGGAACACGTTGGATGCGTTCCTGCAGCAGCTCGCAGATGTCGTGCAGCCGCTCGTTGCTGGCGGAGTAGCCTTCAGCCTCCACATGCGGCTGCGCGCGCTCCGCAAGGGCATCCACAGACAGGTTGTGAATGTGCTGCTCATTGAACCAGTTGAGCTTGTCGATGTCGAACTGGACGCCGCTGGCCCCCACGCGCTCTAGCGAGAAGGCATCAGCGAGCTCCTCCAGAGTGAAAAGCTCCTGCTCGGTCCCCGGGTTCCACCCGAGGAGCGCGAGAAAGTTGACCAGGGCTTCCGGCTCGTAGCCCGCCCCGCGGTAGTCCGTGACGTGGACGGGAACGCCCAGCGTCTCGGCGTCCCGCTTCGAGAGCTTGCCGCCCTGCGGGCTCATGATGAGCGGTAGATGAGCCATCGTTGGCGGCTCCCATCCGAAGGCGTCGTACATGAGCATGTGCTTCGGCGTGGACGACAGCCACTCCTCGCCGCGGATGACGTGCGTGATGCCCATCTGGTGATCGTCGACCACGTTGGCAAGGTGGTACGTCGGGAGGCCGTCCGACTTCATGAGCACCTGATCGTCGAGGTCGTTCGTGTCGAACGAGACGTGCCCCCGAATGACGTCGTCGAAGTGGACCGTTTCGCCGGTAGGAATCTTGAGGCGGATCACGTGCTCGGCGCCATCGTCGAGGTACTGTTGCACGTCGGCGTCGGACAGCGTGAGCGAGTTCTTCATGTCCCCCCGCGTCGAGGCATCATAAGCCGGTGCGTCCTCGCCCGCCTCCCGCAGACGCCGTCGCATCGCCTCGATCTCCGCCTCGGTGTCGAACGCATAGTAAGCGTGTCCGGCATCGACGAGCTGCTCCGCAAACGCCCGGTACCGATCGGCCCGCTCCGACTGATGATACGGGGCGTGCGGGCCGCCCACCTCCGGGCCTTCATCGTACGTCAGGCCCGCCCACTGCAAGGCATCGATCAAATCTTCCTCGGCATCCTCCACGTATCGCGCCTGGTCGGTGTCTTCAATGCGCAGGAGAAACTCTCCCCCGTGCTGGTTTGCAATAAGATAGTTGTAGAGCGCCGTACGAAGACCGCCAATGTGCAGCTTGCCAGTCGGGCTGGGCGCAAATCGGACACGTACGGATCCGTTTGTGGAGGCCATAAAAAGAGGGAACCATGGGATTGTAGCGAAGACAGAACGAGTCGTTGTAGCTGTCGGCTTGGCGGTCAGTTCCTCTGCTGAATCGAATTCCCAAGCGCTTTGCGCGTCCGCCTCTATCGACCGGGCGACGTACAGTGAAGCTTGACGAAAAACCGAAGAATGGCGTCATCCCTGCTGTCGGCGCGACGTACGCTCCAACCGTTCAGCTTGCATAGAATTTCCGGCGTTCGCTACTATGGGCGAATGCCTGAAGATGCACACTGTGCTGCCCCCTTCATTCTTCACCGCCGGCATTCTGCCGCAATGCTCATGTCACGACGATTTCTTTTTGCCGCGTTCCTCGGGCTGGCCTTCGCCCTCTGGGGCGGATGCAGCATGACCCGGTCGACCTCCTCCTCTTCCCCCTCCTCGCCGGATCGCGTGGTGCTGGCCTCCTACGCCGACACCGTGCTGACCCTCGATGCGTTTGAACGTCGCTACGCGCAGTCGGTCGGGGGCCCGGAGCCGGCGGCCGACGATTCGATGGCTGCGTACCGCGACTTTCTGGAGCGGCTCGTTAACTTCAAGCTCAAGGTGCGCGCCGCCCGTGCTGCCGGCCTGGACACCCTGGACAGCTTTCGGTCAGAGGTTCGGGACTACCGGCAGCGCATGGCCGAGCCTCGCATTCGCAGCGAGCGCATCATGGAACCGATCGTGCGAGAGGTGTACGAGCGGAAGAAGCAGGAAGTCGACGTGAGTCACATCCTTCTCCGGGTTCCGCAAGATGCCGCGCCCGAGGACACGACAGCGGCCTACCAGAACATGCAGAGCCTCGTCGATTCGCTGCAGCAAGGCGTGTCGTTCCGCGATCTTGCTTACCGCCATTCCGAAGACCCATCTGCGCAACAGCAGGGGCGCCCGGGCTACCGTGGGCACCTCGGCTACATCACCGCGGGGCAGGTTGTCAAGCCCTTCGAGGATCGGTTGTACACGACGCCCGAAGGCGAGATCAGCGACATTTTCCGCACGCAATTTGGCGTTCATGTGTTGAAGGTGCATGATCGCCGTGCCCGTCAGCCGGAAGTGCGCCTGTCCCACCTCTACATCCGGCCCGACGGGCAGGGTCCGCAGGAGCAAGCCCGCGCCCGTCGCCTGGCCGATTCGTTGCGTGCCGAACTGGACGAAGGCAGCGACTTCGGATCGCTCGCCCGTCAGTACTCCGACGACCGACGCTCGGCCCAGAAGGGCGGCGACCTCGGGTTCGTGCAGCCCAGCCAGCGCCTCCCCGAGGCCTTTTTGGGCGCACTGGACACGCTGAAGGTCGGCGAAACGTCGGACGTGCTTGACACCCGATTTGGCTATCACATCATTAAGCTGGTCGACCGCAAAGCCCAGCGATCCTTCGAGGAGGCCTACGAGGACCTGAAAGAGCAGGTCGCCCAGATGCCTCGCGTGCAGCGCCGGAAGGCGTCTCTGGCCCAAACGATCCTTGCAGAAAACGACTCGGCCGTTGACACCAGCGCCATCCGCAACGCGCTGCAGGTGGCGTCGCTCGACACGTCGGCGCAGGTGGTGAGCGCGGTCGCCTCCGATTCGTCGCTCGCCGACCGCTCCATCCTGCGCATTGGCGAGCGTGCCTACACGCTCGGAGAGTGGGCCGAGCACGTGCGCTCGACCGACCGGCGCTTTTCCTCGCTGTCCGATGCTCTGCAAGGCTTCATCAACGAAACCGCTCTCCTGTTTGCCGCCCGTCAGTTGGAAGCGCGCGATCCCGACTTTGCCGCGCAGATGGACGAGTACCGCGAGGGGGTGCTTCTCTTCCGGTACATGCAAGACTCGGTGTGGACGGTGGCCGCGCAAGACACGTCGCTCCTGCGCGAGACGTACCGCTCGAACAAGGACCAGTATCGCTTCCCGGAGCGCGTGCGGACGCTGGCGCTCCACAGTCCGGCGGACTCGCTCTTGCAGCCGTACATGACGGCGCACCGAAACGGCACGCCTCGCCGGCAGATCGTGCAGCGCGCGGCAGCGGATTCCCTCGTTCGCGTCGACACGACGCACGTGACCGACTCGTCCTCGGCACCGTACACACAGATGCTATCGGTGCAGGACGGTACGGCGGCCGGTCCGCTGCAGAACGACAACGAATGGCTGTACCTCATCCGCGACGCCGAGCTACCCGCTCGCCCCAAGACCTTCCAGGAAGCCCGTAGTGAGGTGCTCAGCGATGCGCAGGCGATTTACGAGGAGCGCGTGCACCAGCAGCTTCGCGACCGCTACAATGCCACCCTCTACCCCGAGCGCCTCCAACGGGCGTTCCGCTCCGACGCTGCCACGGCCGCCTCGGAAACGGACGCGGTCCAGTAGCGGCTGCCCCGTCCCGATGGCTCTCGCTCCACCCGATCTCTCGCCATGATCGCTCCCTCGAGGTCGAAGTGTGTTCGTGCCTCCATGCGTTTGCATGTGACGTTCGGCCTGGCTGCCGTCCTTTTTGCGGTCGGCTTGGTCCTAGCAGGCTGCGAGGCCGAGGAGAACCCGACCGATTACGTGGCGCGCGTCGGCAACGAGCACCTGACGCAAGCCGAGCTTCGGTCGATGATCGGGAATCGGGCCGGGCTCGACACGCTGGAAGCCCGCCAGCAGATCATCGAGCAGTGGGTCAATCGCACGCTTCTTCTTCAGGAGGCGCTGGAGCAGGACCTCGACAACGACCCCGAGGTCCGCTCGCAGTTGGAGGAGCAGCGCCGCACCGTGCTCGTCACCGCGCTCACCAACCGTCTCTACGCGTCGTTCGATGCATCGCCCTCCGAGAGCGACGTGCGGGCCTATTTCGAGCGGCACCGCGAGCAATTGCAACTGCGCGAACCGTACGTCCGCGTCCGCTTTCTAAAGACTGCCTCGCGCGAGGCGGCCCAGACCGTCCGCGAGCGCCTCGCCAGGGCCGACACGGCAGCGGTTGATTCGATCTGGAGCACGCTGGTCCGCCGTCACGCCACGAACTCGGACTACGCCCGTGCCCTGTCCGATCGCTTTTACCCCGAGTCGCGCCTCCTCGATGAATTGCCGGCCGGCCGAGCCGTCCTTCCCCAGCTGGACGACACCGACGTGGCTCCGGTCCTCGCGGCCGACAGTACGTTTTACGTGCTTCAGGTGGCGCGGCGCCTGCCCGAAGGCACCGACCCGAAGCTGGCCTGGGTGGCGGCCGAGATCCGGCGCCGCCTCACTGTGCGCGCTCGGAAACAGATGTATGCGCGTGAGGTTGAACGCCTCCGCAATCAAGCCAAGGCCCAAAACGCGCTGGAGATTCGATAACGCCTACTTTGGGCGCCCCGCTGTTTCCCCATTGAAGTCTCCAATTGCATGTCTGCTCGCGTATTGCCGTCTCGCTGGTTTGCACCCTCCTGGCTCCAGAGGTCGGTTGCGGTCCTGGTGCTGCTGAGCATGGGGCTGTGCGCCCCTGCGATCGTGCACGCGCAATCCCCCCCCGACGGCGAGGAGGAGCAGCTCGTTGACCGCATCGTGGCCGTCGTGGGCGACGAGATCGTCCTCAAGTCGGACGTCGACCAGTTCGTGCGCCGCATGATGCAACAGCGGCAGAACGCCAGCTACTCGAAGGACATGTGGATGACTGCGCTGGACCAGCTGGTCGACCAAAAGATCATGGCGGAGCAGGCGCGGCGAGACACGATGATCACGGTAACGGATCAGCAGGTGGAGCAGCAACTCGAGCAGCGCGTCCAGCAGCTCGTGCGGCGCGCCGGTGGCGAGAAGGAGCTGGAAAAGGTGTACGGCAAGAGCGTGCTGGAGATCAAGGAAGACTTCCGCGGAGACTTCCGCGAGCAGCTCTTGGCCCAGCAGCTGCAGCAGCGCAAGATGCGAAACCTTGAGATCACGCCGAGTGAGGTGCAGGGCTGGTTCGAACGGATTCCGCAAGACTCGCTCCCGGATCTTCCGAAGACCGTGCGCCTCCAGCACATCGTCCGCTATCCGAAGCCGGATAAGCAGGCCAAGGAGGAGGCCAAACAGGTTATCACCTCAATTCGGGACTCGATCGTGAACGGCGGGGCATCGTTTGAGGACATGGCCCGCCAGTTTTCGGACGACAGCGGCACGGCCTCTTCCGGCGGGCGCCTGACCGACGTGTCGCTCAACGACCTCGTGCCGGAGTTCGCTGCCATCGCTTCGCGCACGCCCGTCGGGGAGATCTCGCAGGTCTTTTACAACGATCAGCACGACGGGTACCACGTCCTTCGGGTGAACGAGCGGGACGGCAATACGATCGACCTGAACCACATCTTGATCCGCGTCGACCAGAGCCAGGCCGACGGCTCGGTGGCGAAGCAGTACCTCAGTTCGGTTCGTGACACCTTGATGCAGTACGAGGACGTGCCGTTCGAGCTGATGGCGCGGCGGCACTCCGAGGAGAAGAGCACAGCCAACAATGGCGGCCGCGTGGTCGATCCGCAATCGGGCGTTCGCGACCTTGTCCTCGACGCGCTCGGCCCATCGTGGAAGAAAACGATCCGCGCACTGGAGGAAGGGGACGTCAGCCAGCCCGCCGAAGTGCAGCTCTTGAACGGCGATCGTGCCTACCACATCGTCAAGCTGCAGCGCCGCGTGCCGGCCCACCGCGTCAACCTGGAATACGACTACGAGCGGATCCGCCAGTACGCGCTGCAGGACAAGCGCAGCCGCAAGATGGACGAGTGGATCCAGGACCTTCGGGAGGAGATCTACGTCGACATCCGCATCAGCAGAGATGAACTGCCGGATCGGAGCGAGGTCGCCCTGCGTCGTTGACCCGGCCCTGCTTCCTCCCGATCGCCTGCCTGGTGCCCGCCCTACTGTCTTCCGCTTCCCACCCTTTTTATGCCCGACCCCGCCTCCGACGTCCAGGATCCCGAAACCCTCAACGCCCTCAGCACCTCGTACGACCGTCTTCGTGCCGAAATTGGCAAGGCCATCGTCGGCCAGGAAGAGATTGTCGAGATGGTGGTCGTGTGCCTCATCGCCCGAGGCCATGCTCTGCTCGTCGGCGTTCCCGGACTGGCCAAGACGCTGCTGGTGCGCACCCTCGCCAGTGCTCTCGATCTCGACTTCAGTCGCATCCAGTTCACGCCGGATCTGATGCCGAGTGACATCACCGGCACGGAGATCATCCAGGAAAGCGAGACCGGCGCCCGCAGCTTCCGCTTCGCGCGCGGCCCGATCTTCGCCAACATCATTTTGGCCGACGAGATCAACCGGACGCCGCCCAAGACGCAGGCGGCCCTGCTCGAAGCAATGCAGGAAAACCACGTGACGGCCGCCGGGGAAACGTTTGAACTCGACGATCCCTTCTTTGTCCTCGCCACGCAGAACCCGATCGAGCAGGAGGGCACCTATCCCCTGCCCGAAGCGCAACTCGATCGGTTCATGCTCAACCTGTGGCTCGACTATCCGTCGTTCGACGAAGAGGTAGAAGTGGTGCGATCGACGACCACCGGCTCCAAGGCCGAGATTGGGTCGGTGATGACCGGGGAGGAACTGCGGACCTACCAGTCGTTCGTGCGCCAGATTCCCGTGGCCGACAACGTGATCGAGTACGCCGTCCGGCTCGTGTCCCGAAGCCGCCCGGAATCCGATGCTTCCCCTGACTTCGTGAACAACTACCTGAGCTTCGGGGCCGGGCCGCGGGCCTCGCAGTTCTTAATCCTGGGCGCCAAAACCTTGGCCGCTCTCGACGGCCGCATGACGCCGCTCGAAGAAGACATCCGTCGCATGGCTGTCCCCGTGCTGCGTCACCGCATCGTTTCTAACTTCAACGCCGAGGCCGACGGAATCTCGTCGGTGGACGTCATCGAGCGGCTGCTCGAAAACGGACAGGCTGCGTAGCTCCCCGGTGATTCGTACCTCCCCGATGGTTCTGCGGCGGTCTTCCGCCCTCAGACCAACCACGCCTCTGCTTTTTACTCCCTCTCATGGCCTTACACCTCCTCCTTGTCGGCGGCGGACATGCGATGCTGCCGACGCTCGCCCAGGCCGACCGGTGGACGCAGGACGGCATCAAGCTCACGCTGATCGACCCGTACCGGCATCTTTACTACTCCGGCATGATGCCGGAACACCTCGGTGGCGTGTACACGAAAGACGAGATCCGCATCGACCTCTCCCGGCTGTGCCGGTCGGCTGACGTCCGGCACCTCCCTGAGGCGGTGGACCGCGTGGACGCCGACGCGCAGACCGTGACGACCGATGCGGGCCGGACGCTCTCCTACGACGTGCTGGCCCTCGATGTCGGCGGCGTTAACCCGCATCTCCCCTCCACCAGCGTGGCGACGAAGCCCATCGCGCGCCTGCAGGCGATCGAGGATCGGATCCAGCAGGTCCTCGCCCAGACCGACGCGTCGCTCCGCATGACCATCGTGGGCGGAGGCGCAGCCGGCGTGGAAATCGCCTTGAACGTGCTGGGACGCTTCCATGCTGCCGGACGCTCGAACGATCTGTCGCTGACCCTGCTTGAATCCAAGCAACGTCTTCTGAATCGCTTTCCGGAGGGCATGAGTGCACACGTGACCCGCCGGCTCCGGGCACGGGGAGCCATCCTCCGGTTCGGCGCTCGTGTGGCGACCACAACCGCCGACGAGGTCGTCACGACCGACGAGACCCCATTTCCCAGCGACGTCGTGGTCTGGGCGACCGGATCAGTCGGCCCAGCGTTCCTGCGCACCAGCGCGATGCCCACCGATCAGCGGGGCTTTCTGTGCGTTACGCCTGGGCTGCATCCGCCGGGTCGTCGACGCGTTTTTGCGGCCGGCGATTGCGCCACGGTGGCGGGCTACACCCATCTGCAGAAAGTGGGCGTGCACGCCATCAAACAAGGACCGGTGCTACAGGCCAACCTCGACCGCACGCTCCGCTCGCTGCAGACGACGGGCCGCCCGCCCCCGGCCGACGACCTGAAGCTGTTCCGCCCGTACCCGGTCGCCCCGCTCATTCTCTCCACCGGCACCCACGACGGACTCTGGACCGCTGGATCCGCCTGGGTGCGTCACCCGCTCCTGCTGCGGCTGAAGCATTACATCGACCGGGCCTGGATCCGCGACTACGTGCCCCGTTGGGACGACGCGCCGCTGTCCACCCTGATTGCCGGCGACGCCCCGCAGCGAACCACCGTCTAAACGCCTGCTCCCCATGACTGCCTCTCGACGCCCCCAAGGAGGCGTTCTCCTCGCACTGCTGCCGATCGCGATGCTGCTGATCCTGGCCGGCTGCGCGTCCGAGCGCTCCCGCCTCTCCCCTGCCGCCAGCGACGTGGCCCCCGCTGCAACCGACTCTGCTCCGCCTCCTCCGGCGGCGTCTGCGCCTGACCCGCCGTCTATCGACATCGCGGCTCTGGAGCGAGAGATCCACGACCGGGTCAACGCCCTCCGAGCGGCCCGGGACCGCTCTCCGCTCCGGTGGAGCGCGCAGTACCACCCCCTGGCTCGCACCCACAGCCGAGACATGGCCGCCCGCTCGTTTTTCAGTCATGAGAACCCGACGGGGGAAGATGTGAACGACCGGGCGGCAGCGCTGGGCCTCAACTGTACGGTTACAACAAGCGAAACAACGCAAAATATTGGATTCGCCGAAAACCTGTACACCGCGAGTCTTTACCACTCGCACCATGTCAAGAAGGCGTCGGACGGCACGGTCGTCGACCAGACGTACGACTGGAAATCGCCCGCGGCCATGGCGCAGGAAGTGGTGCAAGGCTGGCTCGAAAGCACCGGTCATCGCCGGAATCTGCTGCATCCGGAGTACCGTGCCGAGAGCATTGGCGTGGCTGTGGAGGACCGGAGCTACTACGTCACCCAGGTGTTCTGCTAACTACTCGTGCTCTTTCGCACTCATTCCTGAGTTTTATGGACAAGTCACGATACAGCCGTCTTACCCTTGCGAAGCGCATCGACTTCGCAGATGACCTGGCTGTATTTCGTTTGGAAGCGGAGGAACCGGTCGACTTTACGCCGGGACAATACGCCACCATCGGCCTCATGGACGGCGACAGCGACCGCCCGTTGCTGCGTCCGTACTCGGTCGCCTCGGCTCCGGGAACGACGGAGCTCGATTTTTTCATTGAGCTCGTGGAGGAGGGAAAACTCACGCCGCGGCTTTGGGACCTGGAGCCTGGTGCCAAGATCTGGATGCGCGACAAGATCGTGGGGCGTTTCGTCCTCGACACGGATTTCCGCCATCACGTGATGGTGTCAACGGTGACCGGCGTGGGCCCGTACGTGAGCATTGTCCGCGATCAGCTTCGGACCCTGCAGTCAGAAAACGGCGAGGCCGGGCCGGGCCATCGCATGCTTATTCTGCACGGCGCCAGTCGGTCGTGGGAGCTGGGCACCTATCGCGAGGAGCTGTCAGCACTGGCCGCCGAACTCGATTGGCTGGATTACATTCCGACCATCAGCCGGCCCTGGGAAGATCCGGAGTGGACGGGAGAAGTGGGCCGTGCCGAAGACGTGTTGCGGAAGCACATGGATGCGAGCGACTTCCCTATGGATGACACGGCGATATACACGTGTGGCCATCCTCAAATGATCGACAAGGCACAGGGAATCGCAGAGCGCGCCGGCCTTTCCGAGGAGGCCATCCACGAAGAAAAGTACTTCATCGAGCGCTGAGCGCCGCCCGGACGCGGTCGGCGGCATCGAGGCCACTCTCGACCGCGCGTCCAACCCGGCCTTTGCCTGCGAGCGCATCTCCAGCGAAGAAGAGCCCTGCTGCTGCACCGTCAGCAAGTGCCGCGGCATCGGCGGGTGACGTCGGCAAGGCGTACCGCCAGCGCTGCGTGTCGGTCCATGCAAACGGCGGAAGGCGGGTGTCCAAGAGCGTCTCCACCTCAGCCCGCACGACTGAGAGAAAGTCGGACGGCTCGGCGTCAACGCGTTCTGCCGTCCAGCGCGGCGACGTTTGCACGACGAGCAGCGTGGTTCCCTCCGGTACGTGTCCGGGCTTGTCGTTTTCGAATCCCACCCATGCCATCGGCGACGCCGGATCGGTGGCCCGAAGGCCGTACGTATCGACCGGACGCGGCACGTCGCCCTCCATCGCCAGCATGTAGGCAAACTGCGGCACGTAGTTGGCGGCTTCCATCCCCTCGACCAGCGTGGTGCGGAGTGGATCGCGCATCTCGCTCGCGCGGAGCAGGGAGGCCGTCTGCGGCGCCGGCGGGGTCAGCAGCACCGCCTCGAACGGACCGTACAGACCGCCGTCTTCGTCCTGAAGGTGCCATGCAGAGGATCCGGACGTCTTTTTTCTGTGTAGACTGGCTACACGCACCTGGTGCTGGATCTCGGCGGAAGACGCAGCGGCTAGCAGCTTCCCCAACCGGCTGATGCCGTCTCGGTAGGTCCATTTCGGCTTCTTGGCGGGAGCGTCGGGGACGTGCAGTGTGCCGTCCGGGTCGAATCGACCCACCCCCCCGTTGATGTCGACGAGCGCCTCCGTCGGTAGATGGTGCGTCACGAGGCGTCGCAGTCGGGGGCTCGTTGGGGTGAAGTAGTTGGCCCCGTGGTCGTAGCGGACCCCGTTGCGTCCGCGGGTGGCCGCCCGCCCCGATACACCCCGGCTCTTCTCAAGAATGGTAATCGCCACAGGATCGTTGCGGAGCGACCACGCGGCGGAAAGTCCTGCGAGTCCGGCTCCAACAATGGCAAGTTTCGTCATGGTGGCTCGTGGATGACTCGTAAGTCGCTGTCTATTCCCGCAGGGCAATCGCGTTGGGCCTCTTGGGCCTCGCCGCCCACAGGGGCCGATCTCCTTCTGGACGAAGAGTCGGTCCCAGACAACAAGCCGGTCGTGTCCGGTTTTCCCCGTGCCTGTTCCCCACTCTGCACCGTCACGCGCAATCGATCCGCGCAGCCGCGCCCCGCCGTCCGCGAAGAGCGTCACCCTACAATTGCCCTGCTATTTCCAGGACGTCAGGAATCATTTGTCCGCGCAGGTTCATTGTGTGGGTACGCTGGAGCATCCTTCCTCCCGTCCCGTTTACGCGTTGCTTCTGTCTCGCCGAAGCGGGAATGCCCCCATTGGTTTCCACCGCCCATGCTTGGTCGTCTGATTCTCTTGTTCCTCCTTACTCCGGCCGTGGAACTCGGCCTGCTGATCCAGGTCGACAAGCTGATTGGCTTTTGGCCGACCATCGGCCTCATCCTCGTCACGGGGATGACGGGCAGCTACCTCGCCCGCCGGGAGGGCATGTCCACCTGGAAGCGGCTCAACACGCGCCTGAACCAGGGGGACCTGCCGGGCAAAGAGCTGGTGGATGGGGTCATCATCCTGGTGGCGGGCGCGCTGCTCATCACGCCGGGCGTCCTGACCGACGTATTTGGGTTCATGGGCCTTCTTCCGCCGACGCGCTACCTGATCCGCAAGGTCGTGATGAAGCGGATCCGCAAGAAGGTGGAAGAGGGCGCCATCCAGATGCAGTTCGGGATGTTCGGTGGGGCCGCCCCGGAATCGCCGTCGGCGTCGGGAAGATGGAACGCGTCCCCCTCCCCCGGTGACGGCGCGTCGAACGGGTCGTCGGAAAACGGGACGTCGGAGTGGCAGGGGACCCAGAAGGATCACCCCGATCACAGGGGTGGGCCTGACTCGTCATCGCCTTCGTCAGCCGCAAACAGCGACCGCGGTTAGCATCCTTCCTTCTGGCGGCCGTTGAGTCGCACGTTCACGTCCCAGGCGCGCGCCAGCGACCGGATGATTTCCTGCTCGTCGTCGGTGACCGACCCGTCGGCCTTGGCCACGCAGTGCAGGTCGTCGAGCACTGCCAGACGCTGGACGTCGGGCAGCGCCTTCTTGAGGGCTTCCACCGAATCCTGAATGAGGTCCTGGCCCGGCTCTTCCGAGTAGACATGAAGAGCGCTCCGCACGACCTCGCGCACCGCTTCCTCGGAGAGGTCCGGCTGCCACTCATGCAGACGGTCGAGGATGGTGTCGATCTCTTCGCTGTTGAGCGCATTGTCGGGACTGTGCGCGACGATGATGAAGAGGAAAGCCAGCTCGTGGATGAGCCCCCACTCCTCTTCCTTGCGCTGTACCACAGCCCCGGTGCCCTCCAGAAGCTCCTGGCTGAGCCGTTTGAGCGACCAGCTCTCGGCGAGCGTGTGGATGATGCCCTGCTCGCGCTCCAGCACGACGCCGTCGGCCTCCGCGATGCGGATGACGTCGTGCAGTGCGCGGCGGCGCTGGTCCATCGACAGCTCGTCGGCGAGGTCGCCGATGGACCGCCGGAGCTCTGCGCGGGCGTTGCCCTCCAGAAAGGCCGTCGCGGCTTCCATGACAACCTCTTGGACGGGCGCATCGTCAGGGATCAGGTCCCATCCTGCCAGTGAGGACGTTATCGTATCGAGCTCGGCGTCGGACAGATCGTGGTCGGTGCCGTACGCCAGCGCGATGTAGATAAGCGCAAGATCGTGAGTGGGCGTCCAGGTGTCGTCCATAGCCGTATTCGGGAGAGCCGAGAGGGTGCGACGGGGTCTGTACGGAACGTTCAAAGAATACGGCAAGCGGCTGCCGAATCGCAATCCCTGTCACGTGAAGTTCCCGTCCGAGATGTTCCCGTCCGAGCAGGAGTAGGGTCGCGCTCGAGCACACCCTCGGGGGCTCCCGGGATTAGGACGTCCCCTGGAGAACCCCTACGCCGCAGAGGCGGCAGTGGCACGCAGAGCCGCCGCCAGTTCGTCGTCTGCTTCCTTCCATCCGCCGTTCTGGTAGTATTCGACGAGCTCCGCAATTTGCTGCTGCTTGTCGTCGTAGGTTTCGCGAAGCTCGGCGTAGCGCTCCGCGGCTCCCTCCGGACGGGGCCCCCACGTGAAGAGTTCGATGCCCTCTTCGGAAAAGGCCACCAGCTTGGGGATGCTCCGGCTCCCGCCAGTCAGATACTGATCCATAATGTCGAGATTGTCGTCGCGCAGAAGGATGCGCAGCGTTACGGCGTCGTTCAGCGCGGCGGCCTCGGCGATGACCGGAAGCAGAAAGGACGAGTCTCCGCACCAAGGCTCGGTGAGTACCATCCACAGTTGCGGCTCCACGACAGCGTCGACGGCCTCCTGCAGGGCGTCCGACGGGGTGTACGCCTCGTGCACCTGGCGCTGCCGCTCCCAATTGTAATTGAGATAGTGGAGCATCTTGCGCTCCGACACGTCTTTGCCCTCGGCCGGCTTCTCCTTCTGCTCTTTCCAGAGGTCACGGTACGCGTTGTAGGTGAGGCCCTGATGCGGACGCCGTTCGGCAAAAAATTCCTTCATGGGGTTGCGGATTGGTGTGTGAGTCGTGGGTGAACGAGGTTCTGTTGCGGGCGAGAAGCGCCCTGAATGAGAAGAAGTACTACGTACAGTCCATTACATCGTACGTGTACCGCGCTTCCAGAGCGTCGTTACAGGTTCACACAGAACGAAACCCACGCTCGCAACCGTTTCACACATGCCCCGGGTCCGCACATGCCGCGACCCTTCTGATGCGGCCATTCTGGGATGGAGCGATCGGGAGGGGCCCGCGATCCCCCTGCGGTGTCGGGCGTCACATGGCTGGCATTTGTGCGTCTTGATGCCGACCCTCATACCGAATCCGCTTGCGGGATTCGGGTATGGAGGAGTGAAGGGAAGGTTGAACGCGAAACGTCCGTACATCCCGCCATCCCTCCACCCCTCCAACCATCCACGAAGCATGCGGAGTTGGTATCACACCAAGCAGCGGTGACGCATCCTGCCCCGGTTGCTCGTGCCCGTCCGTTCCAATTCGATCCTTTATGGCTTCCTCTCGTGCGTCTTTGGAAACCCTCACGCTCGACCGGATTGATCCCAGCGACAACGACGGATACAAGCCGCAGCACCTCGGGCATCTAGACTTTGAGGCGTTCGAGTCGGGACAGTACGGCGCGCTGCTCCCCGCCCTGGACGCCCGTATCACCAACATCCACTATTCCCTCGTGTCCATGCTGCTGGCAGGCATCTACTTCGGACTGGTGATGGGACACTGGTTGTTTGCCGCGCAACCCTGGAGTGCCGTAGTCACCTGGGCGGTGCCGGTCGTGATCGTCAGCGGATACGCGCTGATCACCGTGCGCAACCAGTTTCGGCGCCTGCGCCGCCTCCACGAAGCGCGTGCCCTGGTCGAGGCCCTTGTCGCACGGTCGTCCGCCTCCGCCGAGTGATTTCCCGCTTCCCTTCTCCCGAGTGGCTCCCCCCTCCATGTTTGACGCCAGCACGTATTCCTCCCGCCGCGCTCGCCTGAGCGACGCGCTGTCCTCCGGACTCTGCTTGTTCCTGGGCAATCGCGAGAGCCCGCGCAACTATCCGGGCAATCCGTATCCATTCCGACAAGACAGCACCTTCCTGTACTATTTCGGGCTCGACGCGCCCGGACTGGATGCCGTGCTCGACGTGGAGACGGGCACGGCCACCCTCTACGGAGCGGACCCGGAGATCGGTGAAGTGGTGTGGACCGGACCCCAGCCGTCTCTGGAGACGCAGGCCGAACGGGTGGGCGTCGCGCAAACGGCCCCGCCCTCGACTCTGGACGAGCGGCTGCAGCAGGCCGTGCGCCTGGGACGCCCGGTGCATCTACTGCCGCCCTACCGGGACACGCACCGGCGACGGCTGCAAGCCCTGCTCGGGATCTGTGCCGACCGGGTCGAAGATTACGGTTCGGAGGCGCTCCTCGATGCCGTCATCGCGCAGCGCTCCTCGAAGTCGGAGCCGGAGATTGAAGAGCTGGAAGCCGCCGTCGAGGTGACCAACCGGATGCACGCCGAAGCGATGCGGATGGCGGCTCCCGGCACCCCCGAGCAGGCAATCGCGGGACGGCTCCACGGCATTGCGCACGCCCATGGCGGACAGCTCTCGTTTCCGCCCATCTGCTCCATCCGGGGCGAGGTGCTCCATAACCACGCCTACGGCAACACGCTTCAGAACGGGGATCTCCTCCTCGTGGATGCCGGCGCCACCGCACCCTCTCACTACGCCGGAGATGTCACGCGCGTCACCCCGGTCGGCGGATCGTTCTCAGCCCGGCAGCGCGACGTGTACACCGCCGTCCTCGACGCCCAGGAGCAGGCCATCAAAGCGATGGAGCCAGGCGTGCCATTCAAAGACGTGCACCTTCTTTCGTGCCGCGTTCTTACCGAGCACTTGAAGGACATCGGGCTGATGCGCGGCTCCGTGGAAGACGCCGTGGCCGAAGGGGCGCACGCTCTGTTCTTCTCGCACGGCCTCGGCCACATGATGGGGCTGGACGTGCATGATATGGAGGGCCTCGGGGAGGACCGCGTTGGGTACGCCGAGGACCAGTCGCGCAGCGACCAGTTTGGCCTCAGCGCACTCCGGCTGGCGCGTCCCCTCGAGCCTGGCTTCGTCGTCACCGTCGAGCCGGGCCTTTATTTCATCCCGATGCTGATTGACCAGTGGCAGGCCGAGGGGCGGCATACGGCCTTCATCGATTACGATGCCGTGGAGGACTTCCTGGACTTCGGAGGAATCCGCATTGAAGACGACGTGGTCGTGACGGAGACCGGCTCCCGCATCCTCGGCGACGGACTGGCCAAATCGGTGGAGGAGGTGGAGGCCGCTGCCGGATAGTTCTCCGCGACCGGAGGACCGGACCGCACCTCGGCTAGCGATTGCCCGACGCCATCTGGACCGCCTCGGGGCGGCGCCGCAGACGCTGCATGCTCCAGATTCCTGCGGCGGGGCCGAGCGCCAGGACGACAAACGCCCCTTGCCAACCGACGAGGTCCACAGCCGGCGGAACGATACGGATCGACACGAGGGTGATTAAAAAGCCAATGCTCGTCTGCACCGTCAGCGCCGTCCCCACATACCGCGGGTCGCTCAACTCGCTGACCGCAGCACTGAACTGGGCGCTGTCGGCCACCACGGCCAGCCCCCAAACCAGGCACACCAGCGTCAGAAGCACGGGCATGTCCATGAACAGCCCGACTGTGAGCGAGCATGCGCCCGACACGGCAAGGCTCCACGTCGTGATGCGCGTGCGACCGAGCCGGTCGGCCCAGATCCCGGCCAGCACGCAGCCCACCCCACCGATGGCGATGACGGCGAAGCCGGCCGTTCGGGCTGCGGCGTCGCTCCATCCGGCCTGCTGGTAGCTCGTCAGGAGCAGCAGCGGCACCCACGCCCACATCGCATAGAGCTCCCACATGTGGCCGAAGTATCCGATGTTGGCCAGGCGGGTCGGGGGGTGCCGCAGCCCCTCGGCAGCCTGACGCCAGTCGAACCGGGCCGCCGTGGCCAGATGCGGGCCCGTCTGCACGAGCAGAAGCACGACGAGCGCCGCGGCCACCGCCTGGCCCGACGTCACGTACAGCACCGTAGGCCAGGGCGGCAGTCCGGTGGGGCCGGGAAAAAGAGGCAGGGCATTCAGCAGGTGCGGCATCGCCGATCCGACCGTGAGCGCCCCGACAAGCAGCCCAATGCTGAACCCCCGATCCTCGTCGCTCCACGTGGCGACCAGCTTCATCCCCGGCGGGTAGACGCCCGCCAGAAAGACCCCCGTGGCGAAGCGCAGGCTCAGGGCCGTCTCGGCCCCGGCCGCCCATAGCGGGATGGCGGCATTCGTCACCGCGCCGAGGACCGCACTCACGGCAAACACGTAGCGCGCGTCAAACCGATCGGCGAGGGTCAGCACGCCGCTGCCCACGGCACCGACGACGAAGCCTACTTGCACGCTCATCGTCATCCAGGACTGCTGCGCCCCGGTCAGATTCCACTCGGCCGTCAACTGCGGGACCACGGCCGACGCCGAAAACCAGAGCGTCATGGCCAGCAGTTCCGCACCCGCGATCAAGAACAGGTTGCGCCGCTTCTCACGCGGATCCGGTCGAGACGGAGCCGCAGGTTGTGCAGAGGGGCGGTGGGTCCGAGACGGGGAGGACGAGGCCATCGGCGACCGGGCTGAACGGCGGTAAGAAATGAACCAGTTTCCGAAACGCGGCCGGCCCAGGGCGGTATCGGGCGGCCTCCTGCTTCAGGTGGACCGCAGGCGTGCGACCGTTCCGCGAGTCACATCCGCACATCGCCCCCAGCGCTCCGCAATTAGTTGTCGTCGGGGTCGACCGGATCGTAGGCGTGCAACTCGTCGTCGAGCAGCGTTCCCCAGAGCCGGCTGTACGGATGCACGGCGCGGACGCGCACTTCGTCTCGCACCACGGGTCGCCCTTCGTTGGCCCATTGAAAGATGGAACCGCGAAGGTTCACAGCCCGGCGGAACCCCTGGTTGCGGAGCCGCTTGGCCACCTTTGCAGAACGCACGCCTACCGAGCAGTACACGACAACGGGTGCCTCCTTGGAAACGCCGTCCAGCGTCGGGAAGGTCGTGGCCTCCGGATCGACGCGCTGGGCGCCTTCAAGGTGACTCACGGCGTACTCCTCGGCACTGCGCGCGTCCAGCAGAACCGGCCGCTCCCGCTCCCCATCCCGGAGCCGCTCGGCGAGGCTATCGGTGGTGATCATTGGCACGTTCGGCGCCGCCGACTCGATGAGCCGGTCGACCATCGCCCACCCGATGCTCTGCCCGAAAATCGGCGATGTGGGAAGAGCGCTCATCACGAGGGCCAGAATGCAAAGCCGGAGTGTAGTCATGATGCCATGTTTGGCGAATCATGCGTATGAGTCGTAGGAACGCCGGGTCGTTACACCGTGCGCATCTGTTCGGAATGCCGGTGCACGGCATCGATGAAGGCGCGGGCATGCTCGGGATCGTGGGTGGGATGCATACCGTGGCCCAGGTTGGCGATGTGCCGCTGCGGACCAAAGCCGGCCAGCATGTGCTGCACCTTCCGGTCAATGGCTTCTGGATCGGCGTAGAGCGCACACGGGTCCAGGTTTCCCTGAAGAACAGCCCGGTCGCCCGCAAGCAGGCTGGCCGCTTGCGGGTCCATCGTCCAGTCCAAACTGATCACGTCGAAGCTCGTGTCGGTCAAGCTTTCGAGCGCGTGGTGGGCGCCCTTGGCAAACACGATCAGCGGCACCTCGGGGCAGGCCTCTTTGACGCGGTCGGCGATCTGCTCCAGGTTGGGAAACAGGAACTTGCGAAACATCTGCGGGCCGAGCAGCCCGGCCCACGAGTCGAACACCTGCAGCAACTGCGCCCCGGCCTCGACCTGTCCGATCAGATAGTCGACCACAACGTCCGTGATGGTCTGCAGCAGACTGCGGGCCGCGTCGGGGTGGGCGTACAGCCAGCCTCGTGCGGCCTTGTATGTCTTGCTGCCGCCGCCCTCAATCATATAGGCCATGAGCGTCCACGGTGCCCCGGCAAAGCCGATCAGCGGCACGCGGCCGTCCAACTCGTGCCGGGTGCGGGTGAGGGCATCGAAGACATGCCCAAGGGCCTCGTCTACGTCCGGCGTTGCAAGCCGGTCTAGATCGTCGGGCGAGGCGAGCGGATCGGGAAAGTGAGGTCCTTTGCCCGACACCATTTCGACCTCCAGCCCGAGGGCCTGCGGAACGACGAGAATGTCCGAAAAGATGATGGCCGCGTCGAGTGGAAACCGGTCGATCGGCTGCAGCGTCACCTCGGCGGCCAGTTCGGGCGTGCCAACCACCTCGAAGAAAGAGTGCTCCGCCCGCACGGCCTGGTACTCGGGCAGATACCGTCCGGCCTGGCGCATCATCCAGACGGGGGTTCGCTCGGTGGCCTCTCCTCGGGCGGTGCGAAGGATGAGATCGTTTTGGAGGGGCGGGAACTCGGGCATACAAGGGCGCGAGCGAGTGCGTTGGAGAACAGAAGGAGCAGGACCTCAGCGGAGAGCGACGTACCTGCGCGCCAAACCCAAGTTTCGAGGCGGGCGTAGACGCGTCCTCGGCGGGCGATCTCGGCCGGGCGACCTCAGTCGGACGATCCCTCGCCGAGCGTCTGGTACAAGGTCCGGTCCAGAAACGCGGTGGTCCGCTCCCAGGCGGTTGCGGCCGCCTCTTCCTCGTAATTGGTTCCTGAGGGATTTGCGAAGGCGTGTCCGGCGCCTTCATACAGGTGGATTTGTGCGTCTTTGCCGAGGTCGCTCAGCATGGTTTCGAAGCGTTCGACGTCTTCGACGGGGATGTTTTGATCCTCGCTGCCGAAGTGGCCGAGCATCGGAAAAGAGACCGGTTCGATTTGCTTGCGCGACACGTCGCCGACCGAGCCGTAGTAAATGACCGCGCCGTTGAACCGGTCGGGCTGATCGATGGCTGCCTGGAGCGTCATGCCCCCTCCGAAGCACCATCCCATCACGGCAACGCGGGGCGACTCGGCGTCCTGCCGAAGGTAGTTGTGCGCAGCGGCAAGGTTGGCGAGCACGGCCTCGCGATCCTCCATGGCCGTCTGCATCAGGGCGCGCGCGCCCGACGGATTCTCTGCGCTTTCCCCGCCGTACAGGTCTACGGCCAGCGCTCGGTAGCCCTCTCCCGCCAGCCGACGCGTGGCACGACGAACGTTGTCGTTCAATCCCCACCACTCGTGAATGACGACGATGCCGGGCAGATGCGTCGTGCTCGGGTTCAGGCCGCGCGCCTCCAAAAGCGAATCGGGCCGTTCGGGAGCGGCCAGGAAGCCCTGGATCTGGGTCCCGGCGTCGGAGGTGTGGTAGGCCACCATGCGTCCAGATACCGGCAGGTCGGGCGCCTGTGTCGCATCGGTTGCCTCCGGCCGATCGCCCTCGTGAGCCTCGGCCATCTGGTTGGCCGCCTGCTCCGGTGAGGACTCGTCCGAGCCCCCGCATGCTACGGCGAAAGCGGCGATCAAAACCAGAGCAAACAAACGGATGGTCATGGGTCGAAAGAAAATCGGTGAGGAGGAAAAAGAGACCCTCTGCGCGAAGGATTGGGAGAACAGCGAAAGCCTGGCGCCGAACGTCGTTCCAACGGCTGCGGGCTGCGAGAGTCAACGGTGCGCAGTGCGCTTGGTGCCCCACGGACTCCACGAATCTTTCGGCGGCGGATTGGGTTGTCACAATGCAATGTGACGGCAACCCTCCCCCGCTCAATGTCGAACGACGGAGCCTCCGAACCGATTGCCGCGTCCGACGCCGAGGCCACCCCGGGTTCATTTTCGTACGCCGCGGAGATCAAGCGGAAAGCCCTGCACCTGGCCGCCCTCGTCGTGCCGGTCCTCATGAGCCTTCTCGGCAAGCCCGACGCCCTTTACCTTCTGATCCCTGGCGCGTTGCTCGGCATTGCAGGCGATGTGCTTCGGGCCTATTCTCCCTGGTTTCGCCGGTCCATTCGCCGCATTTTCGGGCCGCTGATGCGCGCTGAAGAGTGGCAGTCGCTGGGCGATCGGGTCGTCCTGAACGGCGCCACCGGCGTTCTGGTCGGGGCCGCCCTCCTTACCTGGATCTTCCCCATCCGGATCGCGGCCCCGGTTTTCGTGATGTTCATGATTGCGGATGCCGCGGCCGCGCTGGTCGGTCGCCGCCTCGGACGGCATCCGTGGCCGGGGCGGCCGCACACCGTGGAAGGTTCTCTCGCGTTTTTCGCCACGGGGCTCGGCGTGTGGGCCTGCTTCCCGAGCGTGTCGTTCCTCGTCGGCGTCCTGGTCGTGCTTGCAGCGGCGGTGACAGAGGTGCTCCCCCTCCCGCTCAACGACAACATTCGCGTGCCGCTGGTGGCCGCCCTCGTCACGGCCGTGGCAGACACCGCCCTCCTGGGCGTGCCCGTGTCTTGGTTTCTCTGATGCGCCTGGTGCGGCGAACCTGTCTGCCCGCCCTAAAGTACCACTTCTCCAGCACGGCTCCACGGACCGCTGTTTCTGCCACATGGAACGCAAGTTGACCACGTCGGCCCTCAAGCGTCTCACCGGGCTAAAGCCATTTCCCCAACCGGAGGTGATCCCGGTCCGCCAGCCGGTCGTGCTCCTGCACGGCTTTGGGGTGGGCGCCTCCTTCCGACGGGGCGGACACCTGCACGAAGAGGCCATGCACCTGCGCTCACAGGGCGTTCGGGCGTTTGCACCCAACGTGGCGCCGTATGACACCGTGCAGGTGCGGGCACAGATGTGGGAAAAACGTCTGCACCGGATCCTCGAACAAACCCAATCCGATCGCCTGTCGCTCATCGCCCATTCCATGGGGGGCCTCGACGCGCGGTACCTCATCACCAAGATGGGCTGGCATGAGTCGGTAAACGTGCTGATCACCGTCTCCACGCCCCACCGCGGGTCGGCGATTGCCGACTTCGTCCTCGACCAGCCAGAGGCCGTACGCACCCGCATCGTGGAGATGGCCGATTGGATTGGCACCCACGTGCTGGAGGACGGATCGGCCAACGCGCACCAGACTTTGACAGAGTTGACGCCGTCGTACATGCGCGAAACGTTCAACCCCTCCGTTCCGAATCACCCCGACGTCACCTACTGGTCCTACGGATGCAGTGCCGGGGCCGGCACCGACATCCCCATCGATCCCGTTTTCCGCTTTTTCAACCGATACCTCTACGAGCGCGAGGGGGTCAACGACGGGTTTGTGAGCGTCCGCAGTGCGCGCTGGGGGACCTACCTGGCTACCGTCGAAGCCGACCATGCCCGGCAGGTAGGCCTCTCCTCCACCCTCGCCGCCGATTTCGACGCCAATGCATTTTACGCCTCGATCGCCGAGCGGCTCGCTGAGCACGGGTTCTGAACGGAGCACCCCGACCGCGTGGTTTTCGGTGCTGGCCTCCGGCCGTCTGAGCATTGCACGGGGCCCGGTGCGGCGTCTTGCGATGCCCGACGTTTTCTTCCTTGACGTTCATGGCCCCTGACGTCTCGCCCTCCTGCGCCCCCATCGCACAAAGCGTCCCCACAACACGAACCGCCCTGTGTCTTCGCAGCAGCGCTTTAAGATTTTCTCCGACCCGGTCCACGGGTTCATCTCGGTGCCGAAGAACTTGATCATGGACCTCATCCAAACCCCGGAGGTCCAGCGGTTGCGCCGCATTCGTCAGCTGGGTGTGGGGCATCTGGTCTTTCCCGGGGCGGAACACACGCGGTTCAATCACGCCCTCGGCGCGATGGCGCTCATGCAGGATGCGCTGTCGAGCCTTTCAGAAAAAGGGACCCCCATCGCGCAGGAAGAATACACCGCTGCACTGGCCGCGGCCCTGCTTCACGACATCGGACACGGGGCCTACTCCCATACGCTTGAGCACGAGCTCATCGATGCCTTCCACCACGAAGACATGAGCCGCGTCCTTCTGCAGCACCTGAATGATCGGTTCGAGGGCGCACTGGACTTGGCTCTGAAAATCTTTGACGACACCTACGAGCGCCCCTTCTTCCACCAGCTCGTGTCGAGTCAGCTCGACATGGACCGGCTCGATTACCTGCGCCGCGACTCCTTCTACACCGGCGTGGCCGAGGGCGAGGTCGGGGTGCAACGCCTTCTCAAAACCCTGCGCGTGCACCCGCTGGAAGGGGGGGCCAATAGCGAAATCACCATCGAGGCCAAAGGGATTTATGCGGTGGAGAACTTTCTCATC
This sequence comes from uncultured Rhodothermales bacterium, assembly GCA_964345695.1. Taxonomy (GTDB): domain Bacteria; phylum Bacteroidota; class Rhodothermia; order Rhodothermales; family Salinibacteraceae; genus CAYFSC01. Next base: position 26,605 of record CAYFSC010000009.1, read on the forward strand.
TCCCGCCGCCTCATGTATTGGCAGGTCTACCTCCACAAGACCGTGCTGGCCGGCGACCAGCTCCTCCTCTCGATTCTCAACCGGGTCCGCCGCCACCTTCGCCGCCGCGACGCACTTCCATCGCCGCTCGACCGCGGCTCGCGCGACCTGCTGTTCTTCCTGAAGCAGCAGATCGACGCCGACCAGATCGCCGACCCCGAGGTGCGCACACGCTACTGCCGCATCGACGACACCGATGTGCTGTTTAGCCTCAAGCAGTGGATGCGGGCGGACGATCCGGTCCTGGCCGATCTCTGCCGCCGGTTCATCGACCGCGACTTTCTCCGGGTGACGTTTCTGAGCCAGGAGCCCAATGCTCCGCAGGTGGACCTCTGGCACCAGCAGGTGGCCGAGTGGCTGGTACGGGAAGGCCTTTCGTCGGAGGCCACCGCCCGCGAGGATGCTCGCAGCTATCTGACGGTCGACTACTCGAAGCACACTGCCTATCAGGCCAACCGCGAGATGATCGGCCTCCTCGATCGGGAGGGAAACGTGCGCGAGCTGTCCGAAAGCACCGACAGCCCCACCGTCGCCGGGCTGACCGGCTTCGTCGTCAAGCCCTACGTGTGCTACCCGAAGCCCGTCGATATCGATGTCGATGCCGTTCCCGAGGGGTGAGGGCAACGAGTGGGGAACGATTGTCCGTTTCCTACTTTCTTCACGGGACGACGTATGTCGCTGTAACAGTAGCGGCAGCCGATGCGTGATGTAAACCACTTAGCGGTTTTGTCCCGCCGGCTGTCGAATTGAGAAGGCTCGCACACCCTGCGCCCTGTCATTCGCGGCGCCTCACCTAGCCCCCAGGCTTGTGGACGAATTCGAACAACAGGTTCGTCAGTACCAGGATCGCATCTATGGCTTTGCTTGCTATTTTCTGAAAGATGAAACGGCAGCCAAGGATGTGACGCAGGACGTATTCATCAAGTACTGGGAAAACTACGATGACATCGATCAGGACCGGGCGATGGGCTGGCTGCTCCGGGTCACGCGCAACGCATGCATCGACGTGCTCCGAAAGCGCAAGACCCGGCGAAAGTCGGTGACGGTGGACTCCGAAAACCTGGATCGCGCCGAGAGTCCGCAACCGTCTCCGCACGACGAAACCGAGGCCTCCGACTTCGACGATCATCTCAACCGGGCTCTGGACGAGGTGGACGAGCCGTATCGGAGCGTGGTGGTGCTGCGCGAGATCCAGAACTTGAAATACAAAGAGATTGCGGAAACCCTCGACATGCCGATGAACACCGTCAAGGTGTACATCCACCGGGGGCGCAAGAAGCTACGCAAACAACTGGAAAAGGTACTTGATCATGAAACGGCCTGATGCTTCCTCCCAAGTGGAGTGGATGGATGCTCGTGTCGAAGCCTACGTGGACGGCGATCTGCCGGACGATGCGGAGGCCCGCTTCGAGCAGATTATGCAAGACAACGAGTATTGGGAGAAGCAGGTGAGCCAAGCCTGTCGGATCCGCGACTCACTGCGGTCTTTTCCCGAGCCAACCGCTCCTCCCGAACTGACCCAACGTATTTTTGAGCAGACGTCACGGGCGCATCAATCGCTCCCGTGGTGGCGCGAGATGCTGCAGTCGGTCATGCAGACCTGGCGTGCCGTCGTCGCTGCCCGGCAGCAGCCGGTGGTAGATTATGCGGTGGGCCTTGCACTGGTGGCAGTGGCCGTCTTTTTCATTGTCATGCCCCTTGACAACGGCGTGTCTCCCAACGGCGTGTCGCCTCAGGTATCGTCGCAGCTCGATGTGCCCATTACAGCTCCCTACTCGGAGGCCGAGGTGAAACGGGCCGTGGTCAAGACGAAGTGGACGTTCAACCATGTGTCCGACGTCGGGGAGATGACCGCCCGGACCCTGCAGGAGGAACTCCGTCGGGCTCTGCTACTGCCGTCCGACACTTCGGCCGCCGCCTCCGTCTCAGAAACCATTGCCGCCCCTGTCCAGCGTCCTACGCCGTAACCCTTCCGTTGCCGCTATGCGTACCCTCTTTCGACTTGCTTTTCCTCTGCTCGTGTGGGCCGCCGTCGGGCTTGTTCCGACCGCAACAGCCCAGGATACAACCCAGAATGTCCGGGCGCAGCCCGGATACGTCGACTTGGGATCCGTGGAATCTTGGTTCGACACCGATGCCACCGTCGAAGTCACCCTGAAGGGCGCGCTGTTGGACCTCGTGGCCTCCGCCTCGGAACGCTCCGACCCGGAGTTCTCGCAGCTCGTTCAATCGCTGTCGGCCATTCAGGTGCGGGGCTTTTCCTCGAAAAACATGAGCACCCAGGTGCTGGAAGACCGAACACGCCAGCTCACGTCCATGCTCGAGGAGCAGGGCTGGGAACGTGCCCTGTACGTGCAGGACGACGGTGAAACCGCCCACATCTACGTGCGTCGCGATGGAGAGGACATCGCCGGGCTGACCATCCTCTCCACCAACCCCGACAGCGAGAGCGTCTTCGTGAACATCGTCGGCTCCATTCGCCCCGAGCAAATTCAGAAGCTCGGTCGAAAGCTCGAAATCAAGACCCTTGAGAACGTGGATGCACCCCGTCAGGAGTAGCTCTATCCCCGGCTTGGTGCACCAATCTCAACGGTCGTCCTGTGCAGAGGCCGGCCGGGCGTGCTACACTTCTTGTTCTCCCTGGATGAAGGATTCGGCCCGCTCTACCATCTCGGCGCTGCCGATAATCAGCGGGGTGCGCTGATGCAGCTTCTCGGGCGGCTTCTCCAGGATGCGCATGTGGCCGTCGCTGGCGCGTCCGCCCGCCTGTTCGGCGATGAGGCCCATCGGGTTGGCCTCATACATCAAGCGAAGCTTTCCCTGCGGACTTCCCTGCGTGGCCGGATACATGTAGATGCCCCCCCTCAGCAGGTTGCGGTGAAAATCAGATACGAAGGAACCGATGTACCGCGTCTTGGCGGGCCGGTTGGTTTCCGGATCGTTTTCTTGCAACCAGTCGAGGTACGCCCGCAGTCCGTCCTCGAACGAGTGGTAATACCCGGCGTTGATCGAAAAGAGCTTGCCGCGCCTGGGGGTCTTCAGGTCGGGATGGGAAAGCAGGAACTCCCCGATGGAGGGATCGAGCGTGAAGCCGTTCACGCCGTTGCCCGTCGTGTAGACAAGCATGGTTGACGAGCCATAGACGACATAGCCCGCCGCCACCTGCTCGGTCCCCGGCTGCAGGGCAGCGTCCATCTCGGGCGGAGTTTTCTCGTAGTCGTCGGGCAGCCGATAGATGCTGAAGATGGTGCCGACCGACACGGCGACGTCGATGTTGGACGACCCATCGAGCGGATCCAGCAAGACGATGTACTTGCCATCGGTCCCGGCGCTGGTGCTGAGTGGGATGGCCTCGGCGTGTTCCTCCGAGCCGATCAAGCAGCACTCGCCGCCACGGCGGAGCGCTAACACAAACTCCCGGTGGGCGAGCGCGTCCATCTTCTGCTGCACCTCGCCCTGGACGTTCGTCTCCCCGGTCGATCCGTAGATGTCGATCAGTCCGGCCTTACGCATGTCGCGGTTGACGATTTTGGCTGCCAGACTAATGTCGCGCAGCAACCGTGAGAAGGCCCCAGTGGAGTGGGAAAATCGGTCTTCCTGCTCTAGAATGAACTGCTCAAGCGTCTTAAAATCTCCGAGATCAGACTCCATAACCCCGTTGGCGAACGTGGAACGTGCAGAATCAGGCATGAGATGTGTGGCGGATGGTCGTCGGGTCGGAAACGTTGAGTCTGAGGAGCGATCTGGTGACCAAACTCTCCTGTAACAAACCTAACGAAAAATGACCCGTCGCGAAAGCATCCGGAGTGGAAAGTGGGATCCGTCCACTCTGGTAGCGAGGATTCAGGACGCCCGGGCCCGGCCGAAGGCGGTCTGCAGGTACACCTGCGCGCGACGGAAGGCCGACAGCTCTACAGGTTCACTCCACAGATCGAAGTCGCGGCGTTCGACCTCGTTCACCATTTCGAGAGCTGCGAGCCACCAGTACTTGAGAGCCAGGCGCAGGCGCAGGGGAAGTTCGTTCATCAGCGGCTGGCCCTGTGCAAGGGCGTCCCGGACGCGAACGGCCTGTTTCCACAGGAGACGCTGCACGCCCTCGTCCACCGCTCCTTCGCGCAGCTGGTCGACGCTGACTCCCGCCTGGTCGAGGTCCTCCACCGCCAGAAACAGGCGTCCCTGCTTCACATCGTCCGGCAACGTGAGCAGCCGACTTGTGTGGAAGAAGCCGCGCGAAAGCTCGTCGACGTACCCGACTTGGAAGGTATTGTCGGCTCCTGCAAGACCGGCAAGCAAGCGTCCGTGCGAGACGGCCCAGCGGTGAACGAACGCCTTGAGGTCAGAAGCTTCGGCAAATCGGGTGATGCCTTGCAACCGCTGCGCGGCTTCGACCTGCCGGGCCAGCAGGCCGCGATCCAGGTTGAAGGCGTCGCACGCCGCGTAGGCTTGCTTCCAGACGGTCTCACGGACCATCCGCATCGGGGCGCCTTCAGCCGCGCGGGTCCGCTCCTCCGCGTAAAAACCATCCAGCGATCCGGAGGTGCCGTTCGACGCGACGGGCTGGGCCGCGGCAAGGGCCGAGTGCCAATGCCACAGCGCGCGAATCGGAGGGCGCAGCTTGGGATCCCACAGGTCGTACAGCGGCTGGGGAAGGGCGTCGGTCGTACGTTCGGCAGTCGTGGACGGAGCAGACGACATGCGAGGGAAGCAATCTGCGGGCGATGAAGGAGACATCGTATCTCGGACGTGGGCACCGGATCCAGACGACCGGTGGCTCTCGGTCCAGGTTCTGGGTCCATACGAAAGGGGAAGCCCGCGTAGGCTTCCCCTTCGTGGCGGCGTGCAATGAACCGTTTCGCTGCTCAGGACGTCGGTCGTGCGCAGCTACGCCGTTTCTTTCTCACGCTCATCGGCAAACTCCTTCCGCACGACGCCCACCTGACTGCCTTCAAGCACCATCTCGATCTCGCGCTCCGAGAGATCGTGCTCCAGCGTGTAGGTCTCGTCCTTTGTCACGTTCGTGACTTCAACCTCAGGACCGCTCTGCACAGATTCGCGCAGGTTGGTAAACCGGAGTTCATCTCCCTGATTGATCGACTCGTAGTCTTCGTCGTTCTGGAAGATCAGGGGCAGAATGCCGAAGTTCGCCAGGTTCTGCCGGTGGATGCGGGCGAAGCTCTTCACCAGCTTCACGCGCGTGCCGAGCCACCGCGGCGCGATGGCGGCGTGCTCGCGGCTCGATCCCTGTCCGTAGTTGGTACCAGCAACGATGGCATGCCCGGTGTCCTTCACCCGCTGGCTACGCTCGAAGAAGCTCTCATCGACTTGCTCGAAGACGAACTCGCTGATCTTCGGGATATTCGAGCGGTACGGGAGGATGCGCGAGCCGGCGGGCATAATCTCGTCCGTCGAGATGTCGTCGCCCATCTTGAGCAGCACCGGAACGGTCATGGCATCCGGAAGCTCGTCGAACTCCGGAAGCGAAACGACGTTCGGCCCCTTTTCCAGGTCGAGGTGCTTGGCTTCCTCGGCGGAGGGCGGCTCCACGAGTTGATCCGTGTTCACGATGATCTCGTCGGGCTCCTGCGCATTCGGGTACGTCATGCTGAAGCGCTCTTCGAGATCCCGCGGATCGGTGATCTCACCGGTCAACGCAGACGCAGCGGCGGTTTCCGGACTTACGAGATACACCGCGTCTTCCTTCGTGCCCGAGCGACCCGGGAAGTTGCGCGGCACCGTGCGCACTGAAATCTGTCCGGTGGCCGGGGCCTGCCCCATCCCAATGCAGCCATTGCACCCGGCCTGGTGGATGCGGGCACCGGCGCGGGTCAGCATCTGCAGATGGCCCGAGTTCATCAGGTTCTCGAGGATTTGCCGCGACGTGGGGTTGACGTCGAACGACACGCGGTCGTGCACCTGATGACCGTCCACAATCTCGGCGGCCGAAGCGAAGTCCCGGAAGCCCGGATTGGCCGACGAGCCAACGTACGACTGATAGATCTCCTGCCCTTCCACCTCACGCACCGGCACCACGTTGCCGGGGCTGCTGGGCTTGGCAATCTTCGGCTCCAGCGTCGAGAGGTCGATCTCTTCGTGCACGTCGTACGTGGCATCCGAGTCGGCTTTCACCTCTACGAAATCCTCCTCGCGGCCCTGCGTGCGGAGGAAGTTGCGCACCTCGTCATCGGCCGGAAACACAGTGCTGGTTGCGCCCAGCTCAGTTCCCATGTTGGCGATGACATGGCGATCCATGCAACTCAAGTTGTCGAGGCCTGGGCCGTAGTACTCGATGATGCGGCCCACGCCTCCATCCACATCGTGACGCTCCAGCATCGTCAGGATAACATCCTTCGCACTCACCCAGTCGGGCAGCTCGCCGGTCAGCTTCACGCCCCACACCTCGGGCATGTTCAGCGTGTACGGCTTGCCGGCCATGGCCATGGCCACATCAAGCCCGCCAGCGCCGATCGCCAGCATGCCAATCGCGCCGGCTGCAGGCGTATGACTGTCGGAGCCAATCAGCGTTTTGCCCGGAATGCCGAACCGCTCCTGGTGCACCGGGTGGCTCACGCCATTGCCGGGTCGGCTGTAATGAACGCCAAACTTCTTGCACGCGCTCCGCAAGAACAGGTGGTCGTCCGGGTTCTTGAAGTCGGACTGAATGAGGTTATGATCGACGTACTGCGCAGACCGTTCGGTCTTCACGCGCGGGATGCCCATGGCCTCGAACTCCAGCATCACCATGGTGCCCGTGGCATCCTGCGTCAGGGTCTGATCCATCTTCAAGTTAATCTCCTTCCCAGGGGACATCTCGCCCCCTTTCAAATGGCTTTCAATCAGCTTCTCAGCGACGTTTTTGCCCATGACATCGTGGTCCAGTGAGAAGAAAGGTGGCAGTGCGGGATGCTGTATGCGTGCCTGTTCGCATCGACCCAACATCTGTGTAACAATTCCGTGAGGACGCCTTGAGAACTCGACGTACGGTGGATTAGCCCGGACTTCTC
>CAYFSC010000010.1:0-32876 GCA_964345695.1 uncultured Rhodothermales bacterium
GGCGGGACGGAGACGCAGGCGATGAACGGCTGGGCATACGGGCACGATGGAAAACGGTGGGACGGTTTGCTCGAATTCTGTTTTAGCGAGATAGCAAAATTGGTTCCAGAATTCCTTGACCCCTTTTGGATTTCGTGATGGCTGAATCAAGCGCCCGTCGCCGTACGTTTTGCCCTTTGATACTTCCTTTGTCGTAATGTCTCTGTCCATGAGCGAGATCCTCGAACAGAAGCCGGACGCGCTCCGCGAGAAGCTGGATCATCTTCCCACCGAGCCCGGCGTCTACAAACATCTCGACGAATCGGGATCGGTCTTGTACGTGGGCAAGGCCAAGAACCTGCGGACCCGCGTGCGCTCGTACTTCCAGGACAGCCGTCAGCGGTCGGGCCGCATCGAGGTGTTGGTGAACAAGATCGCCGACGTGGAGGTGATCGTGACGGACACCGAGGTCGAGGCGCTCATTCTGGAGAACAACCTGATCAAAGAGCTCCAGCCGCGCTACAACGTCAATCTGCGCGACGACAAGAGCTACCCCTACATCTGCATCAAAAATGAGCGCTTCCCGCGGGTCTTCAAGACGCGGACGGTCAAGCAGGACGGCTCGACCTACTTCGGCCCGTACACCGACGTCTCGCAGCTCAATCAGATGATGGACGCCATCCGGTCCATCTTCCAGCTGCGTACCTGCTCGCTGAATCTGAATGAGAAGGCCGTCGAGGCGGGCAAGTACGACGTGTGCCTGCAGTACCACATCGACAACTGCAAGGGTCCGTGCGAGGGACTGCAGTCGGAAGAGGACTACATGGAGACGATCGAGCAGGTCGAGACCCTGCTGAACGGCCACACGCAGGAGCTCATCGACCTGCTAAAAGACGAGATGGAGGCGCAGTCCGAGCAACTCAACTTTGAGGAGGCCGCCCGCCGCCGCGATCAGATCCAGGCGCTGAAGAAGTACTCCGAGCGGCAGAAGATCGTCAGCCAGGATTTTGCAGACCGCGACGTGTTCGCGCTCCACGTGGACCGCGACGAAGGCATTGCGTGCGGCGTGCTGTTCCGGGTGCGCGAGGGCAAGATGATTGGGCGGCGCCACACGTATCTGCGCCGCATCGAGGGCCGGACGGATGAAGAGCTCATGCTCTCCCTCGTGGAGCCGTATTACACGGACGCCAACTTTTACCCCGAGGAGGTGCTCCTCTCCCACGATCCGAACGACCATCCGGCACAGGACACCCACGCGCTGGAGGAACTGCTGCGCCAGGAGAAGGGCAAGCAGGTCCCCGTAAAAGTGCCGCAGCGCGGCGAGAAGGCGAGTCTGGTCCGCATGGCAACGTCAAACGCCAAGCTGCTCGTCGGCGAGTGGAAGACGCAGCAGATGAAACGCGAGCGCGACCGCATCCCGGAGTCGATCAAGGCGCTCAAGAACGCTCTCGGGATGGACGCGCTGCCGACGCGGATCGACGGCATCGACGTGTCGCACCTCGGTGGCACGGAGACAGTGGCCTCGTGCGTCGTCTTCACCGACGCCACGCCGCGCAAGAGCGACTACCGGACGTACAAGATCCGCACGACGGAGGACGGACGCCCCGACGACTTTCAGGCGATGCGCGAGGTCATCGAGCGCCGCTACGGGCGCATGGTCGAGGAGAACGGCCCCTGGCCCGACCTGCTCGTGGTGGACGGCGGGAAGGGACAGCTCTCCAGTGCCGTCGAGATGCTGAAGAAGGTGGAGGCGTACGGCCGGTTTCAGGTGATCGGCCTCGCGAAGCGCCTGGAGGAAGTCTACGTCCCCGGCGACACCGACCCGGTGCTCATCGGCAAGGACAGCCCGGCACTCCAACTCCTGCAGAAGGTGCGGAATGAGGCCCATCGGTTTGCTGTCACCTATCAGCGCAAACGGCGGAAGAAGAAGACGCTCAAGTCAGAGCTTCTCGACATTCACGGCGTCGGTCCGAAGACGGCCCAGGACCTGCTCGGTCACTTCGGCTCGGTGGCGAAGGTGAAAGCGGCCAGTGAGGACGAGATGGCAGAGGTCGTCGGTCCGGCGAAGGCGGAAACGGTGGCGACGTACTTCGCGGACGCGAGGGAATAGAGGGTGGACGATGGAAGATAGAGAATGGAGGGTGGAGGATAGTGGATCGGTTCGACGCGACGGCCGTCTTCTTTCCGGCATTCTCAATCCCCGATTCACCATCGAGCGGGCGAAGCGAGCGGTCTATTTTTCCCTTCTCGAAGCCGCTCCGTATGATGAAGGCGCCCTCGATCAACCTCGCGCCAACCCGCCTTCGCAATGCTCAACTACATCTGGGCTGGGCTGATTATTGCCAGTCTTCTCTTCGCGCTTGCCACCGACATTCAGGAGCTTTCCCAGGATCGGTTCCGGAATGAGGCGCCGCTTCCCGTGACGGTCGAATTCCCCGACGGATACGCCCCCGACGCGCGTCGCCAGGCGGTTCGGATTCGCCTGGACTCGACGGCCTACCGGCAGTTCTACGACGTGTCGGCGACGCCCGACTCCGCCTACGCGGGCACGCTCGTCCAGACGCGCGATGGACGCCAGCTCCAGTTCGACGCCGACGCGTCCCTGCCGGAGCCTCTCTCGACCATCCGGGACTTCCACTCTTCCGAAGACGAGAACGACCCTCTTCGCGGAACGCTCACGGCCATCGAGGGCGCCCGCGGGGCAACCCAGCTCCAAGCTCAGGTCCAGTTCGACTCTGTTCGCTTTCGCAAGCTGAACGACATCGCGTCGGCCGCCATCCGCTTTGCAGAAACAGCCGCCTCCCTGGCCCTCAGTCTCATCGGAACGCTCGGCCTGATGCTCGGGCTCGTCAAGATCGGGGAGGAAGCCGGGCTCCTTCACGCGCTCACCGGCGTGGTGCGTCCTATTTTGGCGCCGCTCTTCCCCAACGTCCCGAAGGACCACCCTGCGCTCGCCAACATCACGCTGAACATGCTCGCCAACGTGTTCGGGCTTGGCAACGCCGCTACGCCGCTCGGCATCAAGGCCATGGAGGATCTGCAGGACCTGAATCCGAAGAAAGACACGGCGACGAACGGGATGGTGATGCTTCTGGCCATGAACACGTCGAGCGTGCAACTCGTCCCGCCCGCGCTGCTGGTGGCCATTATGGGCCTGCAGATCAACCAGCTCTTCTTCTCCATCACGCTGGCGACGTTCTTCTCTACGATCGCCGGCATTCTCGGTGCCCTCGGTCTCAGCAAGCTGAGACGGTACCGCAAGACCGACCCGCAAGCCGCTTGAGTTCGGCGTTCCGCGTTCGGCGTTCCGGGTTGCTGCTCTCTCCCTTCCCTCATACCCATTCCCTCTTCCCCATGCTCGAGGCGATTCGCTCCATCGTCAGCATTCTCTCTTACTTCGTGCTCCCCACACTGCTCGTGGGCTTTCCGCTGTATGGGCTCATCAAAGGGGTTCGCGTGTACGAAGCGTTCGTGGAGGGCGCGAAGGAAGGCTTCGAGGTGGCGGTGACGATCATTCCGTACCTCATCGCGATCCTGTTCGCCATCGGCATGTTTCGGGCGTCGGGCGCGATGGACGCGCTGGTGAACCTGCTCGATCCGGTGCTTGCCCTGATCGGCGTTCCGGCGGAAGTGGTGCCGATGGGCATCGTACGCCCGCTCACCGGCTCTGGATCGGCCGGGCTCGTGGCCGACATGATTAACCAGTATGGTGAGGACTCGCTCATCGTGAAGATGGTGGCCACCATGTTCGGCTCGACGGAAACGACGTTTTACGTCATCGCCGTCTACTTCGGGGCCGTCAACGTGCGGAAAACGCGCCACGCCGTACCGGCCGGCCTCTTCGCCGACTTCGTCGGGTTTCTTGCGTCGGTGTACGTCGTGAAGCTTTTGTTCGGCGGTTGAGGCGGCGCGCGCCGGGTGGTGCCATTCCCCACAGGACTGAGCTTAAAATCTCCACAGCTTAACAGGGAACGAATCCGAGCGATGCGTATCATGATGGTTGCAGGATCGCCGGACTCTCTCCATCGACGCTTTCACCATGACCCAGCCGCTCTCCCTAACGCCCGATCCGTTCGACGCCCGCGACACGTTCGAGACGGGCACGGGCCCCGCCTACCTGTATCGCCTGCAGGCTCTCGCAGATGAGGGGTACACCATCGACCGTCTTCCCTTCTCCATTCGCGTCCTGCTGGAAGGGCTGCTCCGCAAGTGCGACGGCGAGACCGTCACCGAAGACGAGGTGCGTCTGCTTGCCGACTACAACCCTGCTCAGCCGACGGAGGCCGATATTCCCTTCTCCCCATCCCGCGTTCTCCTGCAGGACTTCACCGGAGTGCCTGCGGTGGTTGATCTCGCCGCCCTTCGCTCGGCGATGGACCGGCTGGACGGCGATCCGAACGAGATCAATCCGCAGGTCCCCGTCCACCTCATCATCGACCACTCGGTGCAGGTGGACCACTACGGCATCGCCGAAGCGGTGAAGCTGAACAGCGAGATCGAGTTTAAGCGCAACCGAGAGCGGTACGAGTTTCTGCGCTGGGGCAAGGATGCGTTTGAGAACTTCAGCGTGGTACCGCCGGCGAGCGGAATTTGCCATCAGGTGAACCTGGAGTACGTCGCCCGCGGCGTGTGGACTCGTGAGACGACCACCGGGCTCGATCTTGCCTATCCCGACACGCTCGTGGGCACCGACAGCCACACGACGATGATCAACGGGCTCGGGGTGCTCGGATGGGGCGTCGGCGGCATCGAGGCCGAGGCGGCGATGCTCGGCCAGCCCATCTACATGCTGATGCCAGAGGTCGTGGGATTCAAGCTGACGGGCGCGCTGGCCGAGGGCGCCACCGCCACCGACCTGGTGCTGACTGTCACGCAGATGCTTCGCGAGTACGGCGTCGTCGGACGCTTCGTCGAGTTCTTCGGCAACGGCCTGCAGACCATGACGGTGCCGGATCGCGCCACGATCGCGAACATGTCTCCCGAGTACGGCGCGACGATGGGCTTCTTCCCGATCGACGACGAGACGCTCGACTACATGCGCCGCACGAACCGGTCGGAGGAGCAGGTCCAGCTCGTGGAGCGCTACTGCAAGGAGCAGGGCCTCTTCCACACGCCGGACACGCCCGAGCCCGAGTTCCTCGACGTGCTGGAGCTCGACCTTGGCGACGTGCAGCCGAGCGTGGCCGGGCCGAAGCGCCCGCAAGACCGCATTCTGGTGCCGGAGCTGCCGCAGGAATTCGAAGCGAGCCTCACACGCGAGGCCGGTCCAACCGGCTTCGGCCGGGACGCGGACACGCTCGACGCCACCGGGACGTACGACGACGGCGTGCACGAGTATGCCATGACGCACGGCGACGTCGTGATCGCGGCCATCACAAGCTGCACGAACACGTCGAACCCGACGGTGATGATCGGCGCCGGACTGCTGGCGAAGAAGGCCGTGGAGGCCGGGCTCACGGTCGATCCGTACGTGAAGACAAGCCTGGCACCCGGCTCGAAGGTCGTCACCGAGTACCTGATGGAGGGCAATCTGCTCCCGTATCTCGAAGAGCTCGGCTTCAACACGGTCGGCTACGGATGCACCACGTGCATCGGCAACTCGGGGCCGCTTCCCGAGCCGGTCGAAAACGCCATCAAGGACGGCGATCTCATCGTCGCAGGCGTCCTCTCCGGCAACCGCAACTTCGAGGGCCGCATCCACTCGCTCGTCCAGGCCAACTACCTGGCGTCGCCGCCCCTGGTGGTCGCCTACGCGCTGGCTGGCACGGTCGACATCGATCTGACGGATGAGCCAATCGGGCAGAATGCAGAGGGGCAGGATGTTTACCTCGAAGACATCTGGCCGTCGGCCGACGAGATCAAGGCGATGATTGAGGAAACCGTCAAGCCTGCGTTCTTCAAGGAGGAGTACGAGGGCATCGAGACCTCCAATGAGACCTGGAACAACATCGACATTCCGGAAGGCTCGGTGTACGACTGGGACGAGAAGTCGACCTACATCCAGGAGCCGCCGTTCTTCCAGGACATCACGCCCGAGGTCCCCGACATCGAGCCCGTGGAAGGCGCCCGCGTCCTCGTCAAGGCAGGCGATTCGACCACGACGGACCATATTTCTCCGGCCGGGTCCATCCCGGAAGATTATCCCGCCGGCGAGTACCTGAAGGAGCGCGGCGTGAAACCGTACGAATTCAACTCCTATGGGGCGCGGCGCGGCAACCACGAGGTCATGATGCGCGGCACGTTCGCCAACATCCGCATCAAGAACGAGCTCGTGCGCGACGACGAGGGCACCGTCGTCGAGGGGGGCTACACCAAGAACTTTCTGAAAGACGGCGAAGCAACGACCGTCTTCGACGCGGCGATGGATTACATGGAGAATGACGTGCCGCTGGTGGTCCTTGGCGGCGAAGATTACGGCATGGGCTCCAGCCGCGACTGGGCGGCGAAGGGTACGCTCTTGCTGGGCGTGGAGGCGACGATCGTGAAGAGCTACGAGCGCATCCACCGCTCCAACCTGATCGGCATGGGCGTGCTGCCGCTCCAGTTCCAGGAGGGCGAGGGCGCCGACGAGCTGGGCCTCGACGGAACAGAGACGTTCGACATTCCGCTCGATAACGACCTGAAGCCGGGTCAAGAGATTGAGGTGACGGCCACGAAGACCGACGGCTCTACGGTCACGTTCACAGCGATCAACCGCTGCGACACGCCGATCGAGGTGGACTACTACCGCCACGGCGGCATCCTGAATTACGTTCTCCGCGACTTCCTGGATCGCTCGATGGCGACGGCCTGACGGCACCTGTGTCCGGGCGCCCGCTTGGACACGGTCCGTTCGTGCATTCATCAAGCCGCATTCCGGAGACGGGGTGCGGCTTTTTGGTGGGCCGGCTGCGACGCTTTCGTACAGTGCGAACGGGCACCCCTTGAGGCGTACACAGAAAAGGCCGCAGAAGCGGGTGGGCTTCTGCGGCCGTCGTACCGCGTACGGGATTCGAACCCGTGTTACCGCCGTGAAAGGGCGGCGTCCTAGACCAGGCTAGACGAACGCGGCAGAATGTATACTGGAATGTACGGGGAAGGGTGACCGGTGGGATTTGAACCCACGGCCTCCGGGACCACAACCCGGCGCTCTAACCAACTGAGCTACGGCCACCATATGAGGGCCCTGCTACCAGGACTCCGTACCGTAGGAGACGGCATGGTTTCTTGCAACTCCCCGGGAGCAACCTATTCGTAAACTCTCCGTGGATGGGATCAGGACCTCTTCACGAGTCCCGACCAACAAGGCATCGGACAGTCAATCACGCGATGGAAAGTCCCAAGTTCCTACGTACAATGTGGGGATGCAGCGAAGAACGTGCGTGAGACGTAGGCCGCCCTCGCGACGGCAACATCCGACCCACGAAAGACCTCACGTCCGCCCCACCAGCGCCCTGCATACGGGCGACCGTGGGCCGGGTGGGCCTCGGGCGATGAGACCTTGGGACTATTCCGCGGCGGGCGCTTCCAACTTCGCCATCAGGTTCACCATTTCAATGGCCGCTGTGGCCGCGTCGCTTCCCTTGTTGCCCGCCTTGGTCCCAGACCGTTCGATCGCCTGTTCGAGGGTGTCGGTCGTGATGACGCCAAAGATGACGGGCGTTTCTGTGTCGAGCGAGGCGCGTTGGGTGCCGCTCGTGACGCCCGAGCATACGTGATCGTAGTGGCTCGTGGCCCCTCGAATGACCGCTCCAATGCAAATCACAGCATCGTAGTGCCCTGATGACGCCATCTTCTTGGCCGCGACCGGGATCTCCATCGATCCGGGGACGCGCGCGACCGTCACGTCATCGAGGTCGGTCCCGTGGCGCTTCAACGTGTCGAGCGCCCCCTCGAGCATGTCTTCGGTGATGGTGTCGTTGAAACGGCTGACGACGATGCCGAACCGATGGTCCCGGGCGATAAGGTCGCCCTCCAGATAGGTAGGCATGAAAATCGATGGGTTGGTGGAACGATGGAGAGTGTACAGCGCGAGCGGGAGGTCGTCAAAACTGCGGTCGATGGTACGAAAGGGCCGCCTGGACGCGTTCCCACTCGCCCCGAGAAAGACCGAAGCGGCCCAGGCGATCCGTCTGGTCGGTCCGGCCATGGTAATCAGATCCGCCGGTTTGAAGCAAGTCGTTGCGCTCCGCCAGGCGGCGGTAGTACCCGCGCAGATGATCGTCGTGGGACGGGTGGACAATCTCGATCCCGTCCAGTCCCGCTCGGATGAGCGACACGACGTGCCGCGATGGCGTCCAGTGCCCAGGATGCGCCAGCACGCCGATCCCTCCGGCATCGTGCACGAGCGTCAGAGCGTCTTCTGCCGGGACGGGCGGCTTGGGCACGAATCCCGGCGTCCCCGGCGTCAGGTATCGGTCAAACGCCTCCTGGGCCGTATCCACGGCGCCGACGGCGACCAAGGCGGCCGCCACGTGAGGGCGCCCAATCGCACGAGCATCATCCTGTGGAACGTCGTCTTCCGCAATGTCGATGCCCGCAGCCTGGAGCCGACCCACCATCTCCCGCATGCGCTCGTCGCGGGCCTCGACAAACGCGTCGAAGTGCTCGCGAAGTCCCGGGTGCTCGGGATCGAACCCGTATGCCAAGAGGTGCACCTCGTCGTCGTCCACCGTGACGCTCAGCTCCGTACCGGCCACGGCCCGGATCCCGCACTGCGCTGCAGCCTGCTGCACCTCGTGCCAGGCGGCAACCGTATCGTGATCCGTCACCGACAGTACGCGAATGTCATGGTTCGCCGCTTTTCGGACCAGGGCCGTCGGGGCGTCGTGCCCATCGGAGCATCGGGAGTGGGTGTGAAGGTCGGCGTAAACGGAGGGCACGACAGAAACTGCGATTGGAAAGACAGTGGATGATTTTAACGGCTGTGACCTTTTACGGATTCGGGGCGGCTGAGCGCAACAGACGAAAGCTTCGACGAACTGCTGTCCGTGGCCTGTGTTTATGCCTCGTCTTGCAGCGATGCATGCGATCCCCTGGCGGTCCCCTTCCGGCACCGGGATTCGGACGTCGCCTTGGACGTCTCCCACTATGCTTTGACTGGAAAAATCGTGCTCGACCTATGGACCAGATGTGGAGCCCCTGGCGCTCGGAGTACGTGGCCGAAGCGGCCGACCGCACCCCATCGGAGGACGAGCCCTCCCTGTTCAGCCGTCTGGCAGACGCCGACGACGACGCAAAGCACCTGATTGTGTGGCGGGGCGACCTCGTCTATGTTGTTCTCAACCTTCACCCTTACAACAACGGGCATCTGCTTATCGTCCCCTACCGAGAGGTCGCGGCCTACACCGATCTCACGACGGAGGAACAGCAAGCCATTGCTGCCGCCATCGACCGGTGCATCCAGTGGCAACGCCGCGCTTTCTCTCCCGACGGATTCAATGTTGGGATGAACCTGGGCGCGGCGGCCGGCGCCGGTATTCCCGAGCACTTGCACGTACACGTGGTGCCCCGGTGGTCGGGCGATACCAACTTCATGTCGACGACTGGCGAGGTTCGGGTCATTCCGCAGGACTTGCAAGAGACCTATGAGGCCCTCCGGCAGGCCATCGAGTCGTCCGGGGGTGCGTAAGCTTCGCAACGCCTGTCCTCTTCTTTCGGCATCCTTCTATGCCCATCGCTGACTCGACGTCCAGGACCGACGCCATCACGGTGGAGTCGGGCGACTCGGACTCGCCGACCCGACCGCCAACCCTGCAGGTCCGCAACATCGTGATCTCGGCGGTACTGACCGTCGCGGTGCTGGCGGGCATCTGCTATGCCACCTTCGACCCACAGGCGTTCCGGCAGATGGTGCGGGAGACGCACCTCGGCTTTCTCGCAGCGGCCGTCGTGGTAACTTTCGGACGTGTCGCGGTAGGCGGCTGGCGCCTGAGCTTCGTCTCGCAGGGGCAGTTGGGCTGGATGGGCGGAACGCGCGGTCAGCTTGCCTGGGAATTCTTTTCGAGCGTGACCCCGTCGGCCATCGGCGGGGGGCCAGTCGCGTCGTTCTACGTGGCTCGCGACTGCAACATCACGGTCGGCGAGGCCACCGCGCTGATGATGTTCTCGGTGCTGCTCGACCAGCTCTGGTTCCTCGTGGCCATCCCGTTCGTCCTGGTCGCCTCGGTGTACGTGGACGTGATCCCCGCCGCTGTCGGGTCAATCGGGTTGTGGACGGCAATGCTGGCGTTCGTTGGCGTGCTCGCCTGGGCCGGGCTCTTCGCGTTTGCCATGCTGTTCCGCCCGCATCTTCTGGAACGCCTGGCGGACTGGTGCCTGCGCTGGAAGTATCTGCGTCGCTTCCGCGGACAGGTGCTGCCGGAGATGCGCGCGTTCACCGACCAGGCGCGCCACCTCGGCAATCAACCCCTGCCGTTCTACATCAAAGGCTTCGGGTTGACTGCGTTGACCTGGCTCGGCCGGTACGTGCTTGTATACACCATCATTCGGAGCGTGTACAGCTCCATCGACCCCGTCCTGTCGGTGATCCGAACCGCCGCCATGACGCTCCTCGGCCTTGTCATGCCGACGCCGGGCGGATCGGGTGGGCTCGAAGGGCTCTACGCTTTGTTTCTCGGTCCTCTGATGCCCGACGCCCTGGTAGCCCCCACACTGCTCACGTGGCGTGTGCTGGGCTACTATCTGTTCATCGCACTCGGGGCCTACCTTTTCGCCCATCAGATTCAGCGCTCCTACCTCGGCGCCTCGTCCGACGCCGTGTCTTCCGACAAAGAGCCTCGCGTCCCCGATCAGCGCACGTCAGTCCTCAGCGACGACAACAACTAACCCCCTCTACGTGTCTTGTCTATGCCCCCACTGGATCAGCGCCGCTCCCACGTTGACGACTATCGCTTCCAGAACGTGCATCCATCGATCCGCTTCGGCACTGCAAGCGACCGGTACGGCGGATGGCTGGGCCAGATCTACCCGGAAGATGCGTACGCCAACCGCATTTCGACGCGCACCCGAAAGCTCGGCGGAGAGTCTTTCACGGAACGACGGGTGCCCATCGAGTCGGTCCAGCACTACTTCGAGCACTTCGACGTGCTGGAGATCGACTTTACGTTTTATCGGCCGCTGCATGACGAGAGCGACGAGCCCACCAACACGCGGTTCGTGCTTTCCAACTACGCCGATCACGCCCCTTCTGGAGCGCAGTTTTTGGTGAAGGCCCCTCAAATGTACTTCGCCCGCACCCTGCGCCGCGGGGGCGAGTACGTCGACAATCCGGATTTCCTGGATCGGGAGGCGTACCTGCGCCGGTTCCAAGAGCCTCTTCTCGACGTGCTCGGCGATCGCCTTGCCGGGGTGATTTTCCAGCAGGAGTATCAGCGTGTGGGCGACAGCCCGTCTCCCGATGCAAACGTCGAGGCGCTCGACGGCTTTTTCCAGGGCCTCACCGATGTCATACAGCCGCATCTGGAACTGCGCTCCGAGCACTTGCTCACCCCGGTATACTTCGACTGGTTGGCCGAGCGCGGCCTTGGGCATGTCTTCAGCCACTGGACGTGGCTTCCGCCTATTCGCCGGCAGTGGGAGTTGTGCGATCATCGCCTGACGGCCCACGATGGGCAGGTTATCGCCCGACTGCTCACGCCGCGCGATGTGAAGTACGCCGACGCCTACAAACAGGCGTATCCGTTCGACCGTCCGGTTGCGGCCATCACCGAGACCGAGCAGGCGCAGAACATGGTTCTCGACGCCACGGCCCTGGCCTACCGCGCCGAGTCCCAGAACGCCCTGCTCAACCTGGTCTGCAACAACCGCGCGTGGGGCAATGCGCCGGACCTGGCACGCACGATTGCCCACCGCATTCTTGACGAGGAGGAGCGCCGCGGCGAGGACTAGTCGTGCCGACTGCAGACCCTTTCCTGCGCGCGGCCCCGACGCGGTCCTACGCCGACGGATTCGTTCCAGCAGGCAGTGTTCTCGACGTCCCAGCGGACCGATTCTGCACGATGGTTTGCAGCAGGGGGTAGTAGGAACTGGATGTTAGGACGATGCGGGACGATCCAGATAATCCTGGAGAATCAAAGCGGCCGCGGCGGCATCGACACGTCCCTTGTCGTAGCGCCCCGGTTGTTTTACCCCGGCGCGGCGCAACGCATCCTTTGCCATCTCCGACGTAAACCGTTCGTCGCGCCGCTCGATTTCGACGTCGCCCAAACGCTCTGTCAGACGCTCAATGTAGGCGTCTACGAAGTCCGTCGCGTCACCTTCTTCGCCGGCCTCCGTGAGCGGCCAGCCCACGACCACAGTGTCAATCCCCTTCTCGTCCTGGATCCGCGCCAGTTCAGCGAGGGCCTCGACGGGGCTGTACGTACCGTGCGCCTGAGCGAACAGACGCAGGGGATCGGCCAGGGCGAGTCCGACCCGCTTGGTGCCCACATCGACCCCCACGACGCGCGCTCCCGAGGTGTTGAGCGTCGTCATTCGTTGTCCTGTCCGTCCTCGTCGTAGCGTCCCTTGTCGGCGCTGCCCTCCGGGATCTCGTAGTCCAACTCGTGGAGGGGCGTCTGCAGCACCTCTTTGATGCGCTTGCTCGGCTTGAAGTGAGTCTTGCGCCGCGCAGGAATGAACACCGTCTCGTTGGTCTGCGGATTCCGCGCCTTCGGCTTCGCTTTCGTCTTCTTCACTTCGAAGACGCCGAAGTCACGGAGCTCGATGCGGCGCGTCGGGTCAGCCTCAATCATCAAGTCGCCCAGCGCTTCGAGCACAGCGCTCACCCAAGGTTCGCTCTTGTAGATCGGGTGGTCCATGATCTCCGCCACACGGCGAGCGACATCTTTCTTTGTCAGGGTCTCGGAATCCTCACTCATAAACTCGTTCGATCTCAAAAGCAGTGCGAAAGTCGGCGACCAGCAAGGGTATGTGTCGGTGTCTGCAGCACAATCGTTACTCCTCGAATCGATACACGCCGTGGATGCCGTCGATACGCTGCAGGCGTTCCATCAACCGATGGAGATGCTCCAGATCCGACACGTGCAGCACGATGGTGCCGGAGAAGATTCCATCCTCCGTGTCGATGGTAATGGATCGGATGTCGGTCTTCAAGTTCTTCGAGATGACGGTGGTGATGTCATTGACCATCCCGACGCGGTCCTCGCCCATCAGCCGAAGGGCTGCGACGAACTGCACGTCTTTCTGGCGGCTCCACTCGACATCCAGTATGCGGTCGGCCTGGTTGACGAGCAGGTCTTTCGCGTTCCGGCAGTTGGAGCGGTGAATGTTGATGGTGCCGGTCCGGCTCACGAAGCCGAAGACCTCGTCGCCCGGGATGGGGTTGCAGCAGGCTGCATAGTTGACGGCGATGTCGCGCTGCAACTCTCCGTTGATGATGAGGGCCTGCTGGTCGGCCGTCTGAGCCGCATCGAGGAAGTTCTCAAAGCGCTTCTTCAGGTTCTTCCCGCCGCTCCCGTCGCCGGAGGAGCCGTCCTTGCCCTGGGGTTCCTTGATCTGCTCCACCAGTTCGTCCGGATCGTACAGCCCTTTGCCGATCTCGTAGAAGAGCTGCTGCAGGTCGGGGAACTTAAGGTCGTGCGCCACTTCCTGCAGGTCGTGGTCGCTGATCTCAATGCTGGCGCGTTTGGCGCGCTTCTCCCACATCTCCCGCCCCAGATTCACGGCCTTACGGCGCTCCTCGTTCGTCCAGTGCCGGATCTGGCTCTTCGCCTTGTGGGTGACCACGAAGTTGATCCAGTCGGGGTTGGGCTTTTGATTCTTGGAGGTGATGATCTCCACCTGGTCGCCGCTCGTCAGCTCGTCCGAAAGCGGCACCATTTTGCCGTTCACCTTCGCCCCGATGGTTTGCATGCCTACCTCGGTATGCACCTTAAACGCAAAATCGACCGGGGTGGCGCCTCGCGGCAGCGTCATGAGGTCGCCCTGCGGCGTGAAGACGTAGATCTCCTCGTCGTACAGGTTGAGGCGGAATTCCTTGACGAACTCGGTGGCCTCGTCGGGCTTCGGATTTTCCAGCAGATCGCGGACCCAGTCCAGGAATTTCTCCATCTCCTGGTCCACGTCCTTCTTGCCCTCCTTGTACTTCCAGTGCGCCGCCACGCCGCGCTCAGCGACTTCGTGCATCTCCTGCGTTCGAATCTGCACCTCAACGCGCCGCCCGCTCGGGCCGAGCACCGTCGTGTGGAGGCTCTGGTAGCCGTTCGACTTCGGCACCGAGATGAAGTCGCGGAAGCGCTCGGGGAGAGGCTTGTACAGATCCGTCACCACCGAGTAGACACGCCAGCAGTCTTCCCTGCCTTTGCGCCCGTCGCTCTGCAGCACGACCCGGATCGCAAAGATGTCGTAGATCTCGTCGAGCGGCTTGTTCTGCTTCTGCATCTTCCGATGGATCGAGTAAACATTCTTGACGCGCCCATGCACGTCAAACTCGTATCCATCCGCTTCCAGACGCTCTTTCAGGGGAGCGGTAAAGCGGGCGATATACGCTTCGCGCTGCTCGGCCATCTCCTCCAGCTCCCCCACAATGTGATTGTAGGACTCCGGGTCGAGAATCTTCAGGCACAGGTCTTCCAGTTCACTCTTGATGGTGAACAGGCCGAACCGGTGCGCCAGCGGGGCGAAGAGGTCGAGCGTTTCGCTGGCCTTGTTGAGCTGCTTCTTCTTGGGAAGGGCTTCGATGGTGCGCATGTTGTGCAGCCGGTCGGCAAACTTCACCAGGATGACGCGGAGATCCGTCGCCATCGACAGCATCAGCTTGCGCACATTCTCGGCCTGCCCGAGCTTGCGACTGCTGAAGACGCCACTGATCTTGGTGAGCCCGTCGATGATGTCCGCCATCGTCTCGCCGAACGCCTGGCGGATAAAGTCGAGCGTGACCTCCGTGTCTTCCACCACGTCGTGCAGAAGCGCGGCCGCCACGCTGATGTCATCCAGCCCAATGTCGCGGGCCACGATGGTCGCCACCTCCAAGGGATGGCTGACGTAACGCTCGCCGGACTCGCGCCAGTCGTTGCGATGTGCCCAGTAACTCAGTCGAAACGCACGCCGGATCATGTCCTCGTCGACGTGCGGCAGATTCTGCCGGCAGTGACCAAGAAGCTCGTCCACCTTCGTTTCGAAGCGTGGCTCGACGTCGAGATCCGTCTTCTCCTGGATGGTCGATGCTTGGATCATGGTCGAGCGTGAGGTGCGTCCGAGGGAGTGACAAGAGTATAAAGTCGCGGTATAAGGCAAGTTTCACGAAGGCAGAAACGCGTCCTGACATGCCCGCCGTCCCAACAGAAAAAGGGCGCTACCCCAGTGGGATAGCGCCCGCCTGCGCTCTATCGTATGGCTGCGCCCGGAGGCACACCGCGATCAGGCTTGGTCCTCCTCGGAAGATGCGTCCGCCCCGCCCTCGGTCTCTTCAGCGTCGGCAGAAGGTTGCTCCGACGCATCCGCGTCTGCAGAATCGGCGTCCTCCGCAGACGTCGAGGAAGAGGTGCTGTCGCTCTGGGCTTCCTGGGACGACGCCTGCGACGAACGGCGGCCTTTGCCACTTCCCCGGCGGGTTTTCGACTTCGAGGCACTAGAGCCTGCCGGCTTGACGTCGTTGTAGTCCACGAGCTCGATCATCGCCATTTCGGTTCCGTCGCCCGACCGCTGGCCCAGACGAATGATGCGTGTGTATCCGCCGGGGCGGTTGGCCACGCGGTCTCCCACCTCGTCAAACAGCTCTCGGATCGCCGCTTTATTCTGGAGATGGCGAAACACCTGACGCCGGTTGTGCTCGGTGTCTTCTTTGGCGCGGGTGATGAGCGGCTCCACAAACGGGCGCAGAGCCTTTGCCTTGGCCACCGTCGTGGTGATGCGCTTGTTCTCGATCAGCGCGGTCGACAGCGCCTGAAGCGTGCGCTTGCGGTGCGCGCTCGTCCGCCCGATCTTCTTTCCTTTCTTGCGATGACGCATATCCGTTGGGTGTTGTGCGTTTTGCGGTGTGCGTAATGAGGGACGCGTTGTGCGCGCCGTCCCTGCCGCATCGACGGGGCCGCCACACGCACAGCGCCGAACGCAATGCTAGCTGGATGTCTGCTCTTCGAGGTATTCTTCCACGTCCATTCCGAACTCCAGTCCGCGCTCGTCGAGAACCTCGATGAGCTCCTGCAGCGACTTGCGGCCAAAGTTGCGGAACTTGAGCATCTCGTCCTCCTCACGGCGAACAAGATCGCCGATGGTTTTGATGCTGGCTGCCTTCAAGCAGTTGTGCGAGCGAACCGAGAGGTCCAGCTCGTCGACGGGCTGCGCGAGCAGTTCGCGGATGCGCTTGACTTCCTCATCCACCTCTTGCTCTTCGACCACCGGCTCCGGCTCTTCGTCGAGCTGGATGAAGTAGTTGACGTGATCGCGCATGATGGAAGCGGCTTGCGTTAGCGCTTCTTCAGGCGTCACCGATCCGTCCGTCTTGACGTTCAGAATCAACTTCTCATAGTCGATGCGCTGCCCGACGCGCGTCGGCTTCACGGTGTAGTTCACGTTCTGGATCGGCGTGAAGACCGAGTCGATCGCAATCACGCCGATGGGATCGTCCTCGTGCTTGTTCTCCTCTGAGGGTACGTAGCCGCGTCCGTGACCTACGCGCAGGTCCACGTTCACCTCCGCGTCCTCGGCCATCGTGGCAATGTGGAGGTCCGGATTTAGAATCTCGTACTCCGACGTGGCGTCGGCGACGTCTTGAGCAGTCCACACTCCGGGGCCTTCCAGACTGAGATGCAGATGACCTTCGCGCATCTCCTCCGATTTGAACCGCACCTCTTTCAGGTTCAGAATGATGTCGGAAACGTCTTCCGTGACACCTGGAATGGTCGAGAACTCGTGCTGCACCCCGTCGATCTTGATGGCCGTGATGGCGAGGCCGCGCAGCGACGAAAGCAGGACCCGGCGGAGTGCATTCCCGATGGTAACGCCGAATCCGCGCTCCAGAGGCTCAACGACAAACGTTCCTGCCGTGTCGTTGACTTCGTCAACCTGGACGCCTTCCGGCATCTGAAGCCCGTAGTTATTCATACGCTCGAAATCGATGAGATTAGCAGCAAATGAGAGTGCGGCGGCCGGCGCCGTACGCTGTGGCACCTACAGGCAACCCTGCGCGTGCCAGGCAATCCTGCGCGGACGCCCGGTCAAGATCGGGCGCCTCTGAGGCACCCGATTCTGAGGCACCCGATGCAGAGCGGCACCGGCGGGCCGAGAATGCGAGTTACTTCGAGTAGAGCTCGACGATGAGCTGCTCCTCGATATTTTCGGGGATGTCTTGGCGCTCCGGATAGTCGATAAACTTGCCTTTCATCTTCTCACGATCGACCTCCAGCCAGGTGAAGTTGCGGCGATGCCGCTGCACGTTCTCCTGAATCACCTCAAGATCGCGGCTCTTGGGCCGGACCGACACCACGTCATCGGGGCGAAGCTCATACGACGGGATATTGACAATCTCGTCGTTTACCATGATGTGGCGGTGTGAGACGAACTGACGCGCCTGCCGCCGCGTCTTGCCGAAGCCAAAACGGAACACAGCGTTGTCGAGGCGGGCCTCCAGAAGCTTCAGCAGGATCTCGCCTGTCACGCCCTGCTGGCGCGACGCTTTGTCGAACAGGTTTTTGAATTGCTTCTCCAGCAGACCGTACGTGTACTTCGCCTTCTGCTTTTCCTTAAGCTGCACGGCGTATTCGCTTTCGCGCCGCCGCCGGTTGCGACCGTGCTGTCCGGGCGGATACGGCTTCCGCTCCAGCGCCTTCGAGGGTCCAAAAATGGGCTCCTTGAAGCGGCGGGCAATTTTCTGCTTGGGACCTGTGTATCGTGCCATATTCTAAGTGGCGTATTTCGACTTGTAAATTTCGGAGGAGCAAATAGCGACTATATGCCGAAGGCGAACCCGTGGCCCGCTGCTTCGACTGGGATCGCGCGTCATGTATCGGAAATCATACGCGACGGCGCTTGGGAGGGCGGCAGCCATTGTGCGGCAGGGGGGTCACGTCACGAATGGTTGCGACCTCAATCCCCACCTCAGACATGGCACGGATGGCCCCCTCACGCCCCGACCCAGGACCTTTCACGTACACGTCCACACGCCGCAGACCCAAATCATGGGCCTCCTGTGCGGCGTCTTCTCCAGCCTTCTGAGCGGCATACGGCGTGTTCTTCCGGCTTCCCTTGAAGCCCATCTTGCCGGCACTCGCCCACGAGATCGTGTTGCCGTACTGGTCGGTAATCGTCACGATGACATTGTTAAACGTGGCTTTCACGTACGCCCGGCCGTTGGATTCCACCACGACATTCTTTTTGCGGTCGCCGCGCTTGCCTTTCTTTCCTTTGGCCATGTTGGAGTCGAGGATTGAGGGTAAAGGAATAGTGAGCGGTTCCGCACGGGCGCACGTCGCACCGGTATGCGGAACGCGTCGTAGTCTGCTGAAACGAGATTACTTCTTCTGCGGGGAGGTTTTCTTGCCCGCTACGGTCTTGCGCCGTCCCTTGCGCGTTCGGGCATTGGTACGGGTGCGCTGTCCGTTCACCGGAAGACCTTTGCGGTGGCGCAGTCCACGGTAGCAACCGATGTCCATGAGGCGCTTGATGTTCATCTGCACCTCGGTGCGCAACTGGCCTTCGACGGTGTACTCCTCCTCGATGATGCGGCGCACCTGTTTCGTTTGCTCTTCGGTCCATTCGCGCGGGTGCTTGTCGAGGTCTACATCCGCCTTCTCGAGCACCTCGTTCGCACGCGACTGGCCAACACCGTAGATCTCGGTCAGCGCAATTTCTCCACGCTTGTGTTCGGGAACGTCAACTCCTGCAATACGGGGCATAATGGATCGTAACTGTTCGGGATACGTCTGCGGAAGGGAAGGACGAAACGCTCTACTTGTACCGGTACACAATCCGCCCTTTCGACAGATCGTACGGCGAAAGCTCAACCTTGACCCGGTCGCCGGGCAAGATCTTAATGTAGTTCATCCGCATCTTGCCGGACAACAGGCCGAGGATCTCGTGCCCGTTCTCTAGACGAACGCGGAACTGTGCATTGGGAAGCGCCTCGATGACCTCCCCATCTTTCTCGATGGCTTCTTCTTTAGCCATTAGCGGTCGGTGTCTCGTTCAGAGCGATTTCGTAAGGGGCCTGGGATACAACGTCCTCAATGTACTGGAACGTGGAGAGCAACTCTGGCTCCTCGTCGCGAACCACAACCGTGTGCTCGTAGTGAGCCGATGGCAGTCCATCAGCCGACCGAATCGTCCATCCGTCTCTGTCGGTCGTCACCTCAGCGGTACCGCGGTTTACCATCGGTTCGATGCAAATTGCAAGGCCGGGCTTCAGGCGACGCCCGCGACCTGGCTGTCCGTAATTAGGAATCTGCGGGTCTTCATGCAGGTCTTTGCCGATTCCGTGCCCCACCAGATCCCGAACCACACCGTAGCCGTGCGTCTCACAATGAGTCTGCACCGCGTGGCTGATGTCACCGACGCGGCCGCCCGCGACCGCCTGCTCCATGCCGCGCATGAGGGCTTCGTATGTCGCGCGGCACAGCGCCGCGTCCTCAGCTGAGATGTCGCCCACCGCAAAGGTGTAGGCTGTGTCTCCGTAGTATCCGTCCAGCTTGACTCCGCAGTCGACAGAGAGCAAATCGCCGCTTCGGAGCGAGTAGTCGCTGGGAATACCGTGCACCACGACATCATTGACCGAGGTGCAGAGCGTGTTTGGAAAGACGTTGTCTCCCACTTGATATCCCTTGAATGCGGGCGTTGCCCCGTGTGTTCGGATGAAGTCTTCGGCAACAGCATCGATCTCTTCAAGCGTGGCTCCCACTTCCACGTGACGAGCCACCTCGGCCAGCGTTCGGCCGACCAAATCCGCACTCTTCTCCATGCGGTCAATCTCACGTTGACTCTTCAGGTGAATCATGCGTCCTCGAAGTCGATCAATGAGCTGCGTAAGCCAGTTCATGGCACGGGGTACAGTCCAACGGCAGGATTACACGCGACGTCCGCGCATCTTGCCACTTTTCATGAACCCATCGTAGTGGCGCATCAGCAGATGACTCTCAATCTGCTGGAGCGTGTCGAGTGTCACCTGCACCAGAATAAGCAGGCTCGTTCCGCCGAAGAACATCGCAAAGCCTTGCGAGACCCCCGCCTGAATGGCAAACGCGGGCAAGATCGCCACAATTCCCAGGAAGATTGAGCCGGGCAGCGTGATGCGGGTCAGGATGTTGTCGATAAACTCGCTCGTTTGCTTGCCGGGACGGATGCCGGGAATGAATCCGCCCTGCTTCTTCATGGTGTCGGCCATCTCCTTCGGGTTGACCGCAATGGCGGTGTAGAAGTAGGTAAAGAAGACCACGACGAAGAAGAAGGTGACCGAATATCCAACCCCGCTGATGTCAGAGAACCAGGTCCCAATCTGTTGCATCGTGGGACTGTTGGGGAAAAACGAGGCAATCGTCGACGGGATGAACATGATCGACTGAGCGAAGATAATCGGCATGACACCGGCCGCATTCACACGCAGCGGCAGGTATTGCGTCGATCCACCGTAGACCTTGCGGCCCACCACACGCTTGGCATACTGCACCGGAATCCGGCGCATGCCCTGCGAGACCAAAACCACGCCGCCTGTCACGAGCACCCAGACACCGATTTCGAGCAACAGAATAAAGATGTTGTCCCCGAGGAGGCCAATCTCGTTGAAGACCGCGTTCGGCAGGAAGGCGATGATGCCCACCATGATGACGAGCGAGATGCCGTTCCCGATGCCGTCTTCACTGATCCGCTCGCCAAGCCACATCACAAAGACCGTCCCGCTGGTCAGAACAATGACCGTCGTGATCATGAACAGCGTCGAACTGATCACGATCGCCTGCCCGGTTGCTCCATACTGCAGATTGATGGCATAACCGATTGACTGCAGCGCCGTGATGCCGACGGTTCCGTAGCGGGTCAACTGCGTGATCTTGCGGCGGCCTTCTTCGCCTTCCCGTTGGAGCTTCTGGAAGTACGGCACCACCGCCCCCATCAGCTGAATGATAATGGAAGCCGTAATGTAAGGCATGATGCCGAGCGCGAAGATGCCCGCCTGCATAAAGGCCCCGCCGACAAACATGTCGAGGAACCCGAACAGGCCGCCTCCGCTGCTCTGCGCGTTCACATCAGCGAGGATGGAGGCATCCACCCCCGGGAGCGTCACGTAGGTGCCCAGCCGGTAGATGCACAGCAGGCCGAGCGTGTAGAGAATGCGCCGGCGCAGTTCGTCGACTTTCCAGATGTTGCGAAGGCTTTCGGCGAGACCAGCCATGACTCAACGTGTTTGGAGCAAAAACGGCGCGAGGGTTCCGAGAACCGCCCGGACCCACACCGCAGGATTAATTGTCGATGACAGTGGCGGTACCGCCCGCCGCTTCGATCTTATCATGGGCCGACTCGCTGAACGCGTGGGCTTCCACCTGCACGGCCGCGTCAATCTCTCCGTCGCCCAGGATCTTCACGTTGTCCGCACTGCGAATGGCACCCGCCTCTTCGAGCACCTCTGGGGTGACCGGCGAGGACGGGTCAATCCGCCCCTCGTCGATCAGACGCTGCAGCCGCGACACGTTAGCAATGCTGTACTCGGTCGGGAACGGACTGGTAAAGCCCCACTTCGGAATGCGCCGGAAAAGGGGCATCTGCCCTCCCTCAAACCATGTCGGACGGTTGTGGGAGCCGGAGCGGCTGTTCTGCCCCTTCGTTCCCCGGGTAGAGCTGTGTCCGCCCCGTCCGGAACCTTCTCCGCGGCCGAGTCGGCGTTTTTTATGTGTAGCGCCCTCTGCAGGACTGAGGTTGCTGAGATCCATAATCACTAAAGGTTGTAGGTGGCAGGGCGTTCAGCGGCCCGTGTCATAAGAGCTACAGTTCACAGGCACATGCGCATGCCGAACACCAAAGCACGTTTTATTCGTCAACTTCTTCCGTCTCAACCAGGTGGCTGACCTTCCGAACCATACCCCGGATCTGCGGCGTGTCCTCGTGGACCACCGAATGACGGATCCGACGCAGCCCCAGAGCGCGAACCGTCTGCCGCTGGTCCTGCGGGCGTTCGTTGGTGCTTCGAACTTGGGTAACTTTAAGCTTCGCCATCGTCTTGAGCGTTCGGAGGAAAAGTGAGCACCGCGGAAGGCGGGAAACGGACTCGTGGATTGCTATCCGTTAAACACCTTTTCGAGGGGGATGTCGCGGCGACGCGCTACCTCCAGCGCATCCTCCAACTGGGCCAAGGCGTTGAGCGTTGCCTTGACCTGGTTGTGCGGGTTCGACGTGCCAATCGACTTCGACAACACGTTCTTGTACCCGGCGCATTCGAGCACGGCCCGCACGCCGCCACCAGCAATCACACCGGTTCCCGGGGCCGCCGGCTTCAGAACCACGCGCCCGGCATCTTGCTTCCCAACCACTTTGTGGGGAATCGTGCCGTCACGAATGGGAACACGGATGACGTTCTTCTTGGCGTCGTCCGACCCCTTCGAAATGGCACCGGCCACCTCGTTGGCCTTGCCCAGACCGGATCCGACCAATCCGTTCTCGTTGCCGACCACAACCACCGTGTTAAACGAAAAACGGCGGCCGCCTTTCACAACCTTCGAGACCCGGTTGACGGAGACGAGGCGATCGACCCAGTTTTCTTGCCGCTTGTCGGACGTGGCTCGTTTCTGTTCGCGTTTCGCCATAAGTACGGAAAGCTACAAGTCAAGATGTTAGGGGGGATCCTTGAGGCGCCGAGGAATTACACGTTCAATCCGGCGTCACGGGCGCCTTCCGCCAGAGCACGCACGCGACCGTGGAAGCGGTACCCACTTCGGTCGAACACGGCGTTTTCGATGCCTTCTTCCTGGGCGCGCTCCGCAAGGAGGCTACCCACATGACGGCTCTCATCCGTCGGCGTCTCGCCGTCGATGCCGTCCTCTAAGCTGGAGGCGGCCACGAGCGTGTGGCCCGCGAAGTCGTCGATCAACTGCGCGTAAATGTACTTGTTCGAGCGATACACCGAAAGACGCGGGCGGTTCGGCGTTCCCATCATGGACTGCCGAATGCTCGCGTGAATACGCTTGCGACGCTCGACTTTTTCTTTCTTTCCTTTTGCCATTGCAACGTTGTTCGTTGGTGCGTCCCGGCCCGCGCCGGGGGGATATTCTGAAATCAACAGGTCGTCTGGTTGTCTTATCGGGCCGCCGTCTTGCCGGCCTTCAGCGGGACATGCTCGTCTACGTAACGCACGCCCTTTCCTTTGTACGGCTCAGGCGGGCGCAGGCTGCGGATCTTCGCGGCCACCTGACCGACCAACTGCTTGTCGATCCCCTCGACCTTAATCACGTCGTCCTTGCCCCGGCCCGAGTCGACGGTGAGGGTCACTTCGTCCGGTGGCAGGAAGAAGATGGGATGGGAATACCCGAGGGCCAATTCCAGCGCTCCGTTCTTCATCTCTGCCCGGTAGCCCACTCCAATAATCTTGAGCTCCTTGGAATATCCTTCCATAACACCTTCCACCATGTTCCGAACCAGCGACCGACTGAGGCCGTGCAGCGACCGATGACGCTTCTGGTCCGTCGGGCGGTTGATCACAACCTGCGAGTCACCGGCCTCGATCTCCATATCCGGATCGATAGGTTCGGACAGCTCTCCTTTCGGACCTTTCACGGTGACGACGTTTTGCGCGTCAACCTGAACGGTGACGTCATCGCCAAACTCAATTGGCTTGCTTCCTATTCGAGCCATGATTGTCTGTTCTCGTCAATGCTCTAAACTGAAGGGAAGGGCGCGGGCGGTTAAAACACCTTGGCAAGCACCTCGCCTCCCACGTTGAAGCGTCGTGCCTCCTTGTCGCTCATCACTCCGCGCGACGTCGAGAGGATGGCGATGCCGAGTCCATTCTTGACGCTCGGAAGAGCATCAGCGCTGGCGTACTCGCGGAGGCCTGGGCGCGAGACCCGCTCCATCATGCGGAGGACAGGCTCCCCGTGCTGATCGTACTTCAAGTAGACGCGGAGCAGGCCCTGCTTGCCGTCTTCGATGTTCAGGTAGTTTTTGATGTATCCCTTTTCCTGAAGGATCTGGGTGATGGCCCGCTTCAGCTTCGACGCAGGGATGTCGACGTGCGTTTGCTCGGCTTGCTGCCCGTTGCGGAGGCGCGCGAAATAATTGGCGACGGGATCGGAAATTCCACTCATACAACTCTACGGTTCGATTCTCGATTCTGAGTTGGACCGCAGGACTCCTCTCGGGAAATGCCCGACCGAATGCCCCGGATCCAAGCCCAACAGTGATTTACCAGCTCGACTTCCGGATGCCCGGAATCTTGCCTTCCAGGCTGAGCTCGCGGAAGCAGATGCGACATACGCCAAACTTGCGGAGGTATCCTCGGGCGCGCCCGCAAAGCCGGCACCGGTTGTTCTGCCGCACCGGACTGGCGTCGCGCGGAAGCTTTTGCAGCTCTACCCACTTGCCCTCCTCCTTTAGACGGCGGCGCTTCTCTTTGTATTTCTCGTACGTCTCCTCGCGCTTCTTCTCGCGCGCAATCCAGCTCTTCTTCGCCATGGCGTGTTGCTGTGGATCGATTCGTGGGAGTCCGCGACGGAGGCATCCGCCCCGGAGCGCGACTAGGCAGCCTGCTCGGCCTCTTCACCGCGGCGGACGAACGGCATGCCAAGCCCTTTCAAGAGGGCGTAGGCCTCCTCGTCATTCTCGGCCGTGGTGACGAACGTAATATCCATCCCGCTCACCCGATCCACGTTGTCGACGTCGATCTCGGGAAAGATGATCTGCTCGTCAATGCCCAATGTGTAGTTGCCGTGGCCGTCAAAACTGCGGTCAGGCACGCCCTGAAAGTCGCGAATGTTCGGCAGGGCCAGCGTCACGAGGCGGTCAACAAACTCGTACATCCGGGCGTCGCGGAGTGTCACGCGAATGCCGACGGGCATGCCCTTTCGGATGCCGAAGCTAGCGATGCTCTTCTTGGCACGCGTGACCGACGGATGCTGACCGGTGATCTTGCGAAGCTCCTCGATGGCGGCATCGAGCACCGCTTGGTTCTCGGCTGCCTCACCAATCCCTTTGTTGATGCAAATCTTTTCGAGGCGAGGCACCTCCATCACGTTGTCGTACCCAAACTGATCGCGCAGTTGGGGACGGACTTCCTCGTTGTACGTCTGTTTAAGTCGGGGAGTAGCCATCGTGGACACTTGGTTTCAGTCGCTGCGAGTACCTAGGCAGGAGCCCGGTTCAGGAGTACATCTCTCCCGGCGCAGACGTTGGGAATGAATGGGTGAATCTTTCAGTTCCCGCTCCACAGACGATTCATGGCAGTCTGCGGGCGGCACCAACTAGCCGTCAGTCGAGTTCCTCACCGGTCGTCTTGGCGTAGCGAATCCAGCGGGATACACCTGTTTCGGGGTCTTCAATCTTCTTGCGGCCGATGCGGGTCGGGTCGCCGTTGCCGTCAACCGGGTTCACATTGGAGACGTGAATGGGCGCTTCCCGCTCGATGCGGCCGCCCTGCTGTCCCTGGCGCTCCTGCTCATGAAACACGCGGATGTTGACGCCCTCGACAATCACACGCTCCTCTTCCGGGAAGACCTTCAGCACCTTTCCGACATAGCCTTTCTCACGATCGACCCCGGCCGACCGAGCAGACGTAATGGTCTTGTTCAGCATGACCATGTCGCCTTTCTTTACGTGCAGTTTTTTCTGCTTCATGGATGAGGCGAAATTCGTGTTTCGTAAGTCGAACGATGAAGGGCAAATGGCGAGACCATCTGGCGCTCGATGCTCGACACGCGAGTGGATTACAGCACCTCGGGCGCGAGCGACACGATACGCATAAACTGCTTCGATCGCAGTTCGCGGGCCACCGGACCGAACACACGCGTGCCGACCGGCTCGCCCTGCGGGTTGATGAGCACCGCGGCGTTCTCATCGAAGCGGATGTAGGTGCCGTCGTCGCGCCGGCGCTCTTTGCAGGTGCGCACCACCACGGCACGGCTCACGTCGCCCTTGCTCACGTTGCCGTTCGGAATGGCCGACTTGACAGAGACAACAATCTCGTCGCCGAGGTACGCGTAGCGGCGTCCGCTACTGCCCAGCACGCGAACACACTGCACCTCGCGTGCTCCGCTGTTGTCCGCCACCTTCAAGCGGGTTTCTTGCTGAATCATAGGTCAATCGCAAAGTTCGAAGTTCAAATGTCTGCACACAGCAGACGCCGGGAGCATCCCGCAATCTGCCGGGGCCGAATGAGGTCCCGACGAACGCCAGCGCCTCAGGGCCCTCGACGTCCGTCATTCGAAACAGGAATTACTTGGCACGCTCGATGATCTCGGCAAGCCGCCAGCGCTTCCGCTTGCTGATGGGACGCGTCTCCATGATACGGACCGTGTCCCCCTCGGCGGCCTCCTCGGCTTCGTCGTGCGCGAGATGCTTCGTCGAACGCTCGAGATACTTGCCGTACATCGGGTGCTTCTGCTGACGACGCACCGCCACGGTGATCGTCTTGTCCATCTTGTCGCTTAGCACGACGCCGATGCGTTCTTTGCGGTCGTTGCTTCGCTCAGCGGCGGATTCTGTCTGCTCCATATCCATGTTGGAAATCAATTACGCTCTACGGGTGTCAACAGGCAAGCCTCGGAGTCCGAGGCCGTCACGAGGCAGCGATGTTCACTGCGCAGTCGCGTCGTCTTCTCGCGTCTTCTCGTTCAAAATGGTCTTAAGCCGCGCAATTTCCCGCCGCTTCGTGCGGAGAAGCATCGGATTCTCGATGCGGCCTTGAATGGTGTGGCGGAAGCGCAACTCCTCGTACTCTTCGGTTTCCTCTTCAATGCGCTTCTCAATCTCCTGGACGCTCAGGTCGCGGATGTCGCTTGCAGTCAGCATGGCAGGTCAGAAATCCAGGGTGAACGGGCAGAACCGACGTACGGAGGTCCAGAGCTACTGGCCCTGGTAATCCGGACGCGCAAAGAACTTAGTCTTGATGGGCAGCTTGTGCTTTCCAAGGCGCAGGGCCTCTTGAGCCGTCTCGCGGTCGACGCCCCCGCCGACCTCAAACAGCACGCGTCCCGGCTGAACTTCGGCGACGTAAAACTCCGGTGCACCTTTCCCCTTACCCATGCGTGTCTCGGCAGGGGTTTTGGTCATCGGCTTGTCAGGGAAGACTCGAATCCAGACCTTGCCGGCCCGCTTCATATACCGGTTCACAGCCACCCGTGCCGCCTCAATCTGGCGGCCGGTGATCTGCCCGGAGTCCAACGCCTTCAGCGCGAAGTCGCCGAAATTAATTCGCGTTCCGCGCGAGGCGCTGCCTTTCTTGACGCCCTGATTGCGCTGGACCTTCCGATGTTTGGTACGTTTGGGTTGAAGCATATCGTTGCGTGGTCAGGTGTTTTGGTGCTCAGGTGTTTAAGTGTTCGAGTGTTGGAGCAATTGTGTGTCGTATCCACGTGAACACATGAACACAAAAACACACGAACACGTTTCTATTGATTGCGGCGGCGACGCGGCGGCTTCTTCTTCATCTGCTTGCGCTGCTGGGCCTGCACATTGGGGCTCAGGTCGGGCTGGCCGAGGATTTCCCCCCGGTGTATCCAGACTTTAACGCCGATCGTGCCATAGATTGTCTTGGCCGTCGCCTGTGCAAAGTCGATGTCAGCACGAATCGTGTGGAGCGGCACGCGGCCTTCGAGGTACTCTTCAATACGGCCCATTTCGGCGCCACCGAGGCGTCCGGCCGCACGGATGCGCACGCCTTCTGCCCCCATGCGCGTGGCCGCCGTCATGGCTTGCTTCATCGCACGGCGGAACGAGATCCGGCCCTCGAGCTGCTGGGCAATGTTCTTCGCCACGAGTGTGGCATCCAGTTCGGGACGCTTGATCTCCGAAATGTTGATCTGGATGTCTTTATCGGTCAGTGTCTTGAGCTCCTCACGCAGCTTTTCGACTTCCGAGCCGCCACGGCCGATGACCACGCCCGGACGGCTGGTGTGCAGCGTCAGGATCACGCGCTTCGGCGTCCGCTCGATGACGGCCCGGCTCAACCCAGCCTGCCGCAGGCGCGCATGCAAGTACTTCCGAATCTCTTCGTCTTCGACCAGCTTATCCTGAAAGTCCTCTTCAGCGTACCAGTTGGAGTCCCAACCGCGAATCGTGCCAAGGCGAAATCCAACAGGATGCGTTTTCTGACCCAATGGTGTACCTCGTAGTTGTTATTCTCGAACCAATGTTCGGGGGTGCGTGTCTGGCGATGGCCTTACGCCATCTCCTCCGGCTCGCGAACCGCGACGATGACCGTCAGGTGCGTCGTCCGCTTGCGGATGGGTGCCGCCCGTCCACGCGCTCGGGGCTGATGCCGGTTGAAGGTCGGCCCCTCGTCGGCGCGAATCTCAGAGACGACCAGCTCACCCTCGTCAAACCGGGCCTCATGCTTATCCATGAGATTGTAAACCGCCGACTGGATCGTCTTCGAGACCACCTCGGTGGCTTTCTGCGGCATGTAGTCCAAAATCGTCACCGCCTCCGGGACCGTCTTTCCACGCACCAGGTTGATAACCCGGCGCACCTTCATCGGCGAGCTCCGAATGTAACGGCGTAAGGCTCGTGCTTCCATCGTTTCGTCGTACAAGTTGGTTGATCTCGGAATCACACGTCCCTGGTCCCAAGGCGCACCGTGCAGGCGTGTCACACGCCGCGATGTCTCAGGAAGAGCAGGGATGCTCCTACTCCGGTCGGCGCGTCCGCTTGTCGACCTTCGACTTCGAGTGGCCTTTGAAGGTGCGCGTCGGGGCGAACTCGCCCAGCTTGTGCCCGACCATGTTCTCCGACACATACACCGGCACAAACTGACGCCCGTTGTGCACGGCAAACGTGTGACCCACAAAGTCCGGGGTGACGATCGAGTCGCGGCTCCAGGTCTTGACGACCTTCTTTTCGTCCGACTCGTTCAGCTCGTCGACCTTTCGCTGAAGCTTGTAATAAACGTACGGCCCTTTCCGAAGAGAGCGAGGCATGGGAAATCTCGTTTATCGTGTTCGCAAATGGATCATCGTGGGCAGCGCGGCTCGTGATGCGTAGGGGGATCCCGTCGTCACGAATCGCGAGATTATTTCTTCTTCCGCTTCTTCTTTTCGGTGCGGCGCCGGATGATGTACTTATTGGTGTCTTTGTTGCGCTTGCGGGTCTTGTACCCTTTGGCCGGAACGCCTTTGCGGGAGCGCGGGTGCCCCCCCGAAGCACGGCCTTCGCCACCGCCCATGGGATGGTCGATCGGGTTCATGGCCACACCGCGGGTGCGGGGACGACGACCCAGCCAACGGCTGCGGCCCGCCTTGCCCAGCTCCACGTTGAAGTGGTCCACGTTGCTCGTCGTGCCGATCGTGGCGCGGCACGTGTTCAGCACGAGGCGCGTCTCGCCCGAAGGCAGTGCAAGCGTAGCGTACTTGCCTTCGCGGGCTGTCAGCTGCGCGCTCGTCCCGGCGGCACGGGCCAGTTGTGCCCCCTTGCCGGGCTTCATCTCGATGCAGTGCACAACGGTTCCCAGCGGAATGTTTGAGAGCGGCAGGCAGTTGCCCGGATCGGGAGACGCATCTGGACCGCTGACCACCGAGTCGCCAACGCTCAGCTCGTCCGGCGCAATAATGTACCGCTTCTCCCCGTCAGCGTAAACCAAAAGGGAGATGCGAGCCGAGCGGTTGGGATCGTACTCAATCGTCGACACCGTGGCGGGAATCCCGTCCTTGTCGTTCCGCTTGAAGTCGATCTTCCGATACTTCCGCTTGTGGCCGCCGCCGCGGTAACGCATGGTCATGCGTCCCTGATTGTTGCGGCCGCCACTCTTCTTCAACGGCTCCAGCAGGCTCTTCTCCGGCTCGGTGGTTGTGATGTCGTCGAACGCGGAGACCGAGTAGTTCCGCTGGCTGTTGTGGGTCGGCTTTCGTTTGTTGACTGGCATGGCGTTCGGGGTTGGCTACAGGGGGTTCCCGAAAGAAAGTGTCGGGCGTACGTGCGGCTCGTCAGGCGGGCTGCGCGTCAGATATTTTCAAAGAAGTCGATCTGTTCGCCGTCCGGATCCAGATCGATGATGGCCTTTTTGTACCCGGAAGTACGGCCTTCGATCATGTTTCCGTCACGGAACTGCCGTCGTCGCTTCGCGGGCACGATCATGGTGCGCACGTCGATGACCTTCACATTTGGGTACCGCTCCTGAACGGCACTCTTGATCTCCGTCTTGTTGGCGTCCATGTCCACCACGAAGGTATATTTTCCTTCTTGCATTTGGTATGTCGTCTTCTCCGTGACGTATGGACGAAGCAGTACGCGCTTGCTCATGGCTCAGGTTGTGGATGCGTAGGTGCGAGCGCGGGAGCGTCCCGCAGGATCACGTGAGGGTGGGCAGTACAGGCGCAAAGGATCAAGCCGGCTCGTGCTCAGCCACCGACAGCACGTCGGTGAGCGTTTCAAGGGCTGCCTCTTCAAAAACGATCACCTCGGCATCGAGGAGGTCGACGGTGTTCACACTGCCGACTTCCTGCACGTTCACGTCTCCGAGGTTGCGCGCGGAGAGATACAGCTCTTTCTCAACTTCGCGGGTCACGAGAAACACCTTCTGGTCGTCCAGATCCATCATCTCGAGCCGCTCCGAGAGTTCGCGCGTGCTGGGCGTCTCCAGCGCGAGGCTTTCCACAATCCGGATGCCGTCGTTCTGGGCCGCGTAGGACAGGGCCGACCGGCGAGCCAGACGCTTCGTCTTCCGGTTCAGGTCTTGCGTGTACTTTCGGGGACGCGCGCCATGCGCTCGTCCGCCACCCCGCCGGATCGGGGACTGCGCATCGCCAACGCGGGCGTTACCGGTGCCCTTCTGGCGGTACAGCTTCCGACCGCTGCCGCGCACCTCCGCCCGCTGCTTCGTCTTGGACGTGCCCTGACGCTCGTGCGCTTGGATGCGCTTGACGTCCAGCCAAATCACATGGTCGTTGGGCTCGATGGAAAAGACCGTCGGATCGAGCGCCACGGTCCGTCCAGAGCCAACACCGTCTTCCTGTAAAATCTCGACTTCCATGGTGCTATCGGGGCAAAAAGTTCGTAGTCACTCGATGCACTACGGACAGTCCGCACCGCAGTTTGTGGCTACGTGGTGAATTCGGGTGAAGCTCACGTATCCGGTAAACGAAAACCGGAATTGGTGAGATGCATGTCAGGGCAACCTAGCCCTCGTTCTTTTTGTAGATCTCGACGTATCCGTTCTTCGGTCCGGGGACGGATCCTTTCACAAGAATGGCGTCGTGATCGGGCAGAATGCGAACGACCTCGAGGTTCTGAATCTTGGTTCGCTCGCCGCCCATGCGGCCGCCCATGCGCGTGCCTTTAAAGACACGCGACGGGTCGGCGGAGGCCCCCACAGAACCGGAGTGCCGTTCCTGATCGGACTGGCCGTGGGTGCGCATGCCTACGCCGCTGAAGCCGTGGCGCTTGACGACGCCCTGAAAGCCTTTCCCTTTGGAGACCCCGACAACGTCCACGACTTCGCCTTTCTCGAAGAGGTCTTCGGCTCGCACAATGTCGCCGATGTCAACTTCCGGGCCAAAGTCGCGGAACTCTTTCAGCTGGCGCTTCGGGGGCGCACCGGCCTTCGCGAAGTGGCCCTGCATGGCCTTTGTTGTGTTTTTCTCTTTCTTGTTGTCGAAGGCAAGCTGCACAGCGTCGTAGCCGTCGGGACCGTCCTCGTCCTTCACCTGCGTGACCACATTCGGACCGGCCTCGATGACCGTGCAGGGAATGTTGTTTCCCTGGTCATCGAAGACGCTCGTCATGCCTACCTTCTTTCCGATCAGTCCGCTACTCATAAGAGTCGCTTGGTTGGGATGATTATCACCGTGCATTGTCGGTTCCTGTATCGTCGTGCGTCTGAAGACGAAGCACGACGTTAGGCGCGCGCGCCCAGCTTTGGCCGGGCAACAGGCGTTCCAGGAACGCAGTAGTTCCGGTGTTGCGATCCTCAAGGGACCGAAGCACCAGGCGGCGACTGGTTTCAAACTCGAATGTCCAGAGCACGCGACGGACGAACCCACCTTCCAGCACCAGGGTGGTTTCGCTCACCAGTTGCACCGGGCCGCGGACGGCCAAGGCACTGGCTCCGTCTTTGAAGCCGCGCATTTCGTACGAGCCGGTGCCGTCACCCGTCGAGCTAAACGTCACTTCGAGCGAATCGTACGCGGCACTCAGAGGGGACGTGAAGTCCAAGCCGTCCACCCGGAGGGTCGAAGGGCGCCACGTGCCGACGAAGCGCTCGAACTGCGACGTGCGCTGCATTCCGCCGTCGCAAGCCGTCACCCCTATGCACACCAGCAGGGCAAGGACACATCGGGACCCAAAGGGAACTCTTGGTCGCATGGACCGGCCGGGTACGGGTAGAGGAGGCGTCGTCGTCACACCTTAATCTCGACGTCGACCCCGCTGGGCAGCTCAAGCTTCATGAGAGCATCTACCGTGTCGCTGCTTGACGAGAGGATATCAATCAAGCGCTTGTGGTGGCGCCGCTCAAACTGCTCGCGGCTCTTTTTATCCACGTGCGGCCCGCGCAGCACCGTGTACACCTTCTTGTCAGTAGGCAGCGGAATGGGGCCGCTCACCACGGCGCCAGTCGACTTTACGGTGCGGATGATTTTCTCCGCGCTCTTGTCGATCAGCGAGTGGTCGTACGATTTTAGTTTGATGCGGATTTTCTGCTGCGCAGCCATGTGTCAACGTCAGTTGTCGAATGTCGATGGTCGAACCTCGAGGGCCCGCTGGCTTCCAACCGGCCCTCGACACTCGAACTGCAAAAGTACTTAGTCCAGGATCTCGGTCACCACGCCCGCGCCGACGGTGTGCCCCCCCTCGCGAAT
>CAYFSC010000011.1:0-30180 GCA_964345695.1 uncultured Rhodothermales bacterium
ATGCATCGATAATGCCGGAGAGAAGGCGGCGGATGAACTTGCAGAGGAAGCATCCATTGCATATTATGCAATCAGGAACAATATTTGCTTCCTCACCCCTTCCCACGGGCCGCTCTCGGGAGACCGCTCTTTGGCACGACCAGCACGCGCTGCCCCATGCTCGACTTCAAACAACAACAAAAGCAGGAACTTCAGCAGAAGCTCTCGCCGCAGCAGATTCAGTATATCAAGCTGCTGCAGCTGAACACGATGGATCTGGAGCAGCGCATCAAGGAGGAGTTGGAGGAGAACCCACTCGTCGAGGAAGGCCTTGATGAGGAGGAGCAGCGGGTGGAAGACGAACTGGATGCCACCTCCGACGAGATGGAAAACGAGCTGGAGACGACCGACGAAGATGAGTTTGATGTCGAGGACCTGCTCAACAGCACCGACGACCTCTACGGCTACAAAGCGAATCCGAACTACGGCGGAGAGGATGACGATCGCGAGCGCCCCATGCCGTCGGATCAGACGCTGACCGAGCGCCTGAACGAGCAGCTTACTTTTCTAAATCTCGACGAGACCGACTCCATCATCGCCGACCAGATCATCGGGTCCATCGACGAGGACGGGTACCTGCGCCGCCCGGTGGAATCCATCATCGACGACATCCTCTTCAACCACGGCATCGAGATCGAGGAAGAAGACGTCGAGCGCGTGCTCCGACAGGTGCAGTCGCTCGATCCGGCGGGCATTGCCGCGCGCGATCTCCAGGAATGTCTGCTGCTTCAGCTCTACCGCATGGCGGAGGACATCGACGGGCGGGACACCGCCATCGAGATGCTGGAAGACCACTACGAGAAGTTTACCAAGAAGCATTTCAGCAAGCTCAAAAAGCGTCTCGGCGTGGATGACCGGGGGCTCAAGGAGGCCTTCGATCTCATTCAGCATCGCCTCGACCCCAAGCCGGGCGAAGGCGACTTTTCCGAGCAAACCAATTACATCACGCCCGACTTCACCGTCCGCTTCATCGACGGCGAGTTTGTCATCACGC
Organism: uncultured Rhodothermales bacterium; assembly: GCA_964345695.1. GTDB lineage: Bacteria > Bacteroidota > Rhodothermia > Rhodothermales > Salinibacteraceae > CAYFSC01. The sequence continues at coordinate 1,034 of CAYFSC010000011.1, forward strand.
TCAACGGTCGCAACGCGCCGGACCTCCACATCTCGAAGCAGTACCGCAACATGCTGGAGAAGCTGCGGGCGCAGAAGAAGAGCGACAAGGATGAAGGCGACATCGACAAGGAGACCCGGCAGTTCTTGAAGGACAAGTACGACTCGGCGCGGTGGTTCATCAACTCCATCAACCAGCGGCGCCACACCATGTCGCTCGTGATGGACGCCATCGTACAGCTGCAAGAGGACTTCTTCCGCTACGGCGAGGGCAACCTCAAGCCCATGATCCTGCAGGACGTGGCCGAGATCATCGACATGGACATCTCGACGGTCAGCCGTGTCGTGAACGGCAAATACGTGCAGACCGAGTGGGGCGTCTACGAGCTCAAGTACTTCTTCTCCGAGGGACTGGAGACGGTCGACGGCGAGGAGGTGTCGAACAAGGAGGTGAAGGCCGAACTTCAGCGCATCGTGGACAACGAAGACAAGACCGACCCGTTGTCCGACCAGAAGCTGTCTGACAAGCTGGAGGAGAAGGGGTTCAAGATTGCCCGCCGGACCGTCTCCAAGTACCGGAAGCAGCTCGGCATCCCCGTGGCGCGCCTGCGCAAGGAAATCGTTCTGGATGAGGAAGAGGCGTGAGCGAGTCCGTCCCGCGCAGGCATCTGAAGGCGCCTGGCAGGGCCCGTATCCTTCACTGCCCGTAGGAGGTGGAAAGGGTCAGACCCACGAAGAACGAGGCCACGTCGCGCACATCGTCGTCGAGGGCCACGCCCACGAGAATACCGGGCTGCACGGCCTCGAAGTCGACCATCACCGAGCCGGCCAGCGTATGCCGCGTGTTGGTGGGCGGGGCAGTATCGGGCGTGCTAAAGCTGACGCGGCCCGCGGCCGAGAAGCCCAACAGGATGGGGTCGCCGGTGCGCCAGAGCTGCGCGCTGTACCGAAGACGGAAATCGCGCTCGGTGTTGTCGGTGCTGTCGGGATACGAGGCAAACACGCCCCCGGTGCGAATGCGAAGGCTCGTACGCCGGCCGAACGGAATGCGCCAGTTGAAGAGCGCCGACGCGTTGAAGGCATCGTGGCGGAAGGCACTGCCGCGGCCCACGTCGGCAAAGCCGCCGGCCCCGGTCGCCTCGTTATCCGGGGCCACCGGAAGGCGTACGCCCAACTCCAGCAGAAACGGCGTCGTGGTGCCACTCAGACCAACGCCCAGGTAGGGGTTTCCGACCGCCGAGGTCGAAGTCGTCGCCCCTTCTACATCGGCCGAGTAGTACGCCACCGGCAACTCGCCCATCAACTCGACGTTGTTCGTGAGCGAATGGGTGACGTCGAAGAACGCGGCGCTCGTGGCCCCGTTTACAGATTCGTCCTCAAACGACGGCACGACCCACTCCACAGCGACTTGATTCGGCTGATACGGGCGCGTCCAGATCGTTTGCCCGTAGGCCGGCCACGACGCGGCGAGGAGTACAACGAACGCAACGAGGGCACGCATGAGGCAGCAGGGCCGAGAAGCGGGAGGGGACGAGAGAAACGCGAAACGACGCGCCTCCGACATAGAAACGGTCTCGGCGTCCTCATGCAAATTCTGCGACCCCGCGGATGCGTCTTTGCCGTATGGTCCATACGTTATTCGTAGCAATTCAACGGAGCACGCTCCCGAACCGATCGCCCCACGTGCCATGCCTGAAACCGTTCTCCCCGCCCGCATCCCTACACTCGGAACGCGCGCGGAGCGACAGCGCCGCCTCGAAGCGCTCCGCACGGCCTTCGCCGGGATCGACACCGAGTACCCGCTTGCCGACGGCTCGACGGCGCGCCGCACGTATCTGGACAGTGCTGCCTCCAACCTGCGGCTTACCGTGGCCGAGGACATTGTACGCCGCGCGATGCGGCACTACGCCAACACGCATTCGCAGCTCCACTTCGGGGCGCGCATCATGACAGAGTTGTACCACCGGGCCCACGACATCGTGGGTGATTTCGTGGATGCGCCTGATGATTACACGGTCGTATTCACTGGAACCGGCGTGACGGGCGGCCTCAATCGCATGGCCCGGGTGCTGAGCGCCCAGCGCCCGCAGCGCGATGTTGTGATCACCACCATGATGGAGCATCACGCCAACGACCTGCCGCACCGCAAGCACGCCGGGACGGTCGTGCACGTGCCTCTGGAGAAGGATCCCGACGGCGAGGCCGGGCGCGTCGACGTCGGCGCCCTGCGGACGGCCATCCAGAAGCACGCCGACCGCCTCAACTACGTGGCCATCACGTCCGCGTCGAACGTGACCGGCATCATCAATCCGGTGCACGAGGTGGCGCGCCTGGCGCATGAGGTAGGGGCGCTCTGCGTGGTCGACGCCGCCCAGTCGGCCGCCCACCTTCCGCTGAGCGTGCAGGGCACCGAGACCGCCGAGCGTCTCGACGTGTTCTGTATGAGCGGACACAAAATCTACGCGCCAGGCAGTCCGGGCGTCATCGTGGCCCGCAAGGATCTGTTTCAGGATCTGGAGCCGCAAGAGGTGGGCGGGGGCATCGTCAACCGGGTGGAAACCGAATCATACGAGATCATGGATGCCCTGCCGGAGCGCGAGGAGGCCGGCACGCCCAACCTCCCAGGGGCGTTTCTGCTCGCCTCCACCCTCTACCTGATGGGCCGCATCGGGATGGACGTGATCGAGGAGGACGAGCGTGCGCTCACCCAGTACGCGCTGGAGCGCTTCGCGGCCATCGACGGACTTCACATCTACGGCTCGCACCGTCTGGAGGTGGCCGACCGCATCGGGGTCGTCACCTTCAACCTGGATGATCTGGCGCACGGGCTGGTGACGGCCATCCTCAACGACTACTTCGGCATTGCCGTGCGGAACGAGTGCTTCTGCGCGCAGCCCTTCGTGCGCCAGTTGCTCGGACGGACGGGATCCGGATCGGCCGGTGGGGCGGCGTCGGGCGAGGAGTGCGGGCCCGAGACGCAGCCGGGCATGGTGCGCGTCTCGCTCGGGCTCTACAACACGCGCGCCGACATCGACCGCGCTGCCGATGCCCTGGCCGACATCGCTGCACGTCCAGACGCGTACCGCCAGCACTATCGGCCGGTCCTCAACGGCAGCGGCGACTGGGTGCACGAGAGCTTTTCGTTCGCGCCCGACGAAGCCTTCGTTCTCGAGAACGAGGTAGACCGCTGGCTGGAGAATGTATAAGGCGGCCTCCGTCCCGCATTCCATCCGCGGAACACCATGACGTCCGCTGACTCCCTATCGACCGGACCGCGCCGCTGTCGCGTCACTCCCTGGGCGTGCCTGTGGGGAGCTGTGCTTCCGATCCTTGCTGGACTGGCGCTCGGGGCCGCCGCGTGCTCGGCGCCCACCGCCTCCTCCGAAGATCCTGCGACCGATGCCCCGACCGAGCGGCTCGCGATGGCGGCCCGCTATTCCGCGGCCCACGCCGGCGACGCGCTCCTGGTCTGGACCGATGGCGAGCTCGTGCTGGAGCGCGCCCAGAACGGGTACAATCTGGACCGGCCGCACATGCTGGCCAGCGGCACGAAGTCGTTCGTCGGCGTCGCGGCCCTGGCGGCCGTTGCCGACGGCTTGCTCACCCTCGACGAGCGCGTTGCTGAAACGATCTCCGAATGGCAGGACGACCCGCGGCGGTCCTCGATCACGATTCGGCAGCTGCTGCACCTCACGAGTGGCCTGGATCCTGGTGGTGCGGGACGCGCCCCGACCTTCGACGCCGCGCTCCGTACGTCTGCGCTCGAGGCTCCCGGCACGACCTTTCGCTACGGGCCCACGGCATTTCAGGTGTTCGGCGCGCTTCTGCAGCGCAAGCTCGACGGCGAAGACCCACTCCGTTACATCGAGCGTCGGCTGCTCGCCCCTCTGGGCGTGCAAGCGGACCGCTGGATCTACGTCGACGGGCAGGATCCGCAACTGGCGGGTGGAGCGCGGCTTACGGCGCGGCACTGGCTGCGCTTCGGGCGCCTGCTTCTTAACGACGGACGCTGGAACGGCACGCCGGTGGTGCCGGCGTCGGAGCTCGACGCACTCGTTCGGCCCACCGAGGCCAGCCCCGGCTACGGCCTCACCGTGTGGCTCAACGCGGCGGTCGACACGAGCAGTGCTTTCTTCGAGCACGCGCCCCCCACGCTCCATCCGGACGGGCCGCAGGGCATGATCTACAACGACGGCCCCAGCGATCTCTTCATGGCCGCCGGGCTCTTCAACCAGCGGCTCTACGTCATCCCTTCACGCGACATGGTCGTCGTCCGCTTCGGGCGCGCCGATCCTACCTGGAGCGACGCCGAGTTCCTGGCCCGGCTCCTGGACGGACGGGCATACGAGGCGGCTGCCCGCAAGCGACTGCCCCCGGAAGAGCGGATTGCTGTGCTGACCGCCCTCCGTCTCCAGCAGCTTGACGCCGCCGTGGACCTGACCGAGGCCCAAGAGAACGCCCTCCGCCCGATCATCGAGCGTCAGTGGCGGGACCTCGACACGATCCGTCGAGAACAGGGGTCCGGATCCCTACTCCGTCTGCGTGCTCTCCAGCGACGCACTGATCGGGCGATCGAGGCTGAACTCACCGCATCCCAGAGGGGGGCGTATCGCGCCTTCCGCGCGGAACAGCGCGAGCGGCGCCGCGAGGCGTGGTGGAGGCGACGGTAGGCCCTGCTCCGTGCTCAGGCATCGGCGGCGGCCTCGTCGGAGGCAGTGCCGTCCACCGAGGAGGTGCCGTCCACCGGGAATGACTGGGTGCGTTCGAAGGTCTCGGCCATGACCTCCAACCAGCGGCGGACCTGCGTAAAGACCAGGTACTTGTCGGCCACCCGGCGGCGTGCGTTGCGGCCCCAGATGGAATGCTTGTCGGCCTCTTGGAGCATCTCGTGCAGCACCGTCGCCACCGTTTCGGGGTCCTCCGGATTGGGATTGAGGCGGCCATGGACGCCGTCCGTCACCTGCTCGCGGAGGCCGGCGGCGTGGGTGCCCAAGATGGGTGCGTGCTTCCACATGCCCTCGGTGGCCGTCAGCCCGAACCCTTCGCGCAAGGAGTTCTGGGCCACGATGGTGGAACAGCGCTGAAGGGCGTTCACCATCCGGGCATTGATGCGGCGCGAGGCCATGGGCAGCGTGACGACCGCCACGTCGCGCTGAATCTGGGGCGGTAGTTCGTGCCAGAGGCCACAGATCTCGTTGAACACCTCCTGCCCCTCCGGATCGTCCGCCACCGACTCAGGGTCGGGGCCCGCAAGCACGAGGCGCGAGAGCGCAATGCGGCGTTGGTGGTCGTTGGTGATGGATTCGTGATCCGCGAAGTCGCGCGACTTCATGCGGGCAAAGCCCTGAAGGAGCGGTCCGAAGCCCTTCAGGCGATCCCAGCGCGAGACCTGCGTAATGATGGGGCGGTGCAGCAGGCCAAAGTCTTCGGGCCGGGTGGCGGGGGCGAACGATCCGTCCCGCTGCAGTCGATGCGCCGGTGTGGCGTAGTCGGGTCCGAGCGTGGGGTGCGGCGAATAGGTGAGCTGCGCCCGGCGGAGGACTTCCGTAAGCTCGTGGATCGAGAACGAGCGGTTCTTCGGGCTCAGTGGATCGATGGCCGGGTGGATGATTGCCGCGCGATCTTCCAGGAAGTCGGGCACATAATCGCGCAGGGTGAAGACCGTCTCGTCGTACGGTTCAGTCCAGGGGCGCAGGAAGTCCCACGCCGCCTCGGTGGCGGGGGTCGACTCGTCAAGGCCAATGTGGCAGCGCCAGAGGGCCGTCACGTCGAGCCGTTGCTTCAATAGCGCGCCGACCCCCAGCGGCTGCGGGTCGTGAATGACGACCAGGTCGTTGGGCTGCACGCGGTCGGCCAGGTCGTCGGCCAGGGTTTCGCTCACCGATCGGTAGAGCGCCCGGTCGTCGTCGCTCAAGAAAGGGTTGCCCGAGCCATGCAAGAGGTTGTGGATGCGCTTTGTCAGCGAAAAGAACCGCTCGCGCTCCGTGTTAATGACAGCCCACTCGGTGTCGACCCCGAGTTCACGGAGCATCGAGATGACCTTGGGCAGCATCTCGGCCACACCGCCTCCCTGAGCTGTCGAATTGACCATCCAGACGGTGCGCCCGTCCAGCTGGTGCGCTGCATGCCGGGCCGCGGCGCGCAGGTCTTCCACGGGCCGCGCGAGGGAGGCATGGGCTGCATAATCGTCGAGGGTGGTTTGTTCGTCGACGTCAATAAGAGAAATCATAGAGGCAGTGACGGGTTGGATCACAAAGATGGGAAGGGCAACCTCAAATCACGAGAACCTACAAACTGTAGCCCCTTTTCGTCAAAGCAAAAGTCATGCGAGGCAAAAGTCCTGCAAGCATCGAGCGGTTGCTTGCGCGTCGAGGAGATCCATAGCAGCCCGCCGCCCGAGGCATCGCCCGCGCTCAGAAGGACGAAGAGGAGATCTTCGTCGTTGTGGAGGAGCAGCCCGTACTGATCGGGGGCTCGCCGTCCCGCGGCAGCAGATCGACGGTCCCCCTGCGGATCGCCGAGCCGGCATCGAGGGGCGCGTGGTCGTCCAGTGTGTCGCCAACGAAGAAGGCGACATGATTCTTCTCGCCGTCGTGCGCGGACGGCATCCGCTTCTTGATGAGGAGGCCGAGCGGGGGATTCGGACGGCGAAGTTTGAGCCAGATCGTCCCCGCCGCAGACGGCATGCAAACGGACGGGAGGGAGATGGCTCCCTCCCGCCTGCAGGCTGTATTCGGTATGAAGCGAGTGCCGATCAGGCCGGGGTGGCCTCGGCAGTGGCCTGCTCTACGACCTCTTCCTGCACGTCGCGCGGCATGGCCTCGTAGCGGCTGAACTTGGCGTGGTGAAGGCCGCGTCCGTGGGTGATGGAACGCAGCGCGGTGGAGTACTGGAACAGTTCCGCCTCGGGCACCTGGGCCACAATCTTTTGAAACGGCCCTCTCGTCTCGATGCCCTGAATGCGACCGCGCCGCGTATTGATGTCGCTGATGACGTCGCCGGTGTAGTCGTCGGGCGTCGTCACGCTCACGTCGTGGATGGGCTCGAGCAGGACCGGGTTTGCGTCCCGGAAGGCGTACTGGAAGCACTGCGAGGCCGCAATCTTGAAGGCCGCCTCGTTCGAGTCCACCGGGTGCATGCCGCCGTCGTACACGACGATGCGCACGTCGCCCACCGGAAAGCCGGCCACCGGGCCTTCCTGCATGGCATTGAGAATACCCTTCTGGATTGCCGTAAAGAACCGGTTCATGTCGATGACGCCCCCGACGATGGCATTGACGAAGTGGATCTCCGCATCCCAGTCCGTTTCAACGAATTCCTCGCCCCGCACCTTGACGTCGCTTGGCGCGTCGAACGTCCCTTCGTTCGGCTCGACGAGCAGCGAGATATCGGCAAACTGCCCGGCGCCCCCGGATTGCTTCTTGTGGCGGTAGGACTCGCGTGCGCTGCCCTGGATGGTTTCGCGGTAAGAGATTCGCGGGCGCATGTACTCGACCTCCACGCCGGCCCGCCGCTTCAGGCGGTCCTTCGCGATTTGCAGATGCATCTCGCCCTGGCCGCTCAGCGTAAGCTGGTTCAGCAGCGAATCATGTTTGAACACGAGCGACGGGTCTTCGGCCGTAATTTGGTGCAGCCCCTGCGCGAGCTTGTCCTCCTGGCCCTCCTGCTTTGCCCGCACCGCCATGCGGTAGCGCGGCTCCGGGAACTCGATGGGCGGAATGAGTACGTCGCTCTCGGGCGACCGCAGCGTGTCGTTGGTGCTCACGTCGTTGAGCTTCACGAGAGCGCCGATGTCACCGGCCACCATCTTCTGAAGCTGATTCCGCTCGTTGCCGTTGATGGCGTACATGGGGCCGATGCGCACCGTGGCGTCGGTGCTCGGATTGTCGAGGTCGAGGCCCTGCTCCAGCGTCCCGTGGTAGACGCGCGTGAACGAGTACTCGCCAACATGCTCTTCGGCCATCGTCCGGAAGATAAGCGCCACCGTGTTGCCTTCCGGGTCGGCGTAGAGCGGGGCGCCGCCAACGATTTCTGCAGGCTTCACTGCGGGCGACGGACACACGTTGTCGATGAAGCTCAGGAGACGCGAGACGCCGATCTGCTCTGTGGCGCTCGTCACGAAAATGGGGAAGAGATCGCGGTCGATCATGGCCTGGCGCAGCCCTTCTCGCATCTGGTCCTCCGTCAATTCCCCCTGCTCGAAATACAGCTCCATGAGCTCCATGTCGTTCTCCGCAATGTCCTCCACGAGCGTGCGATGGAGCTCCTCGGCCTCCTCCTCGAAGGCCGCATCGATGGGCTCGACCTCCGGCTCCAAGCTTCCCTCCGGATAGTACAACTGCTTCATGCGCAGGACGTCGATGATAGAACGTGTGCCCTCGCCGCCGGGGATTTGGACGACGGTGGCCTCGCGCCCGAACCGGTCCTGGATCTGATCGATTAGCATCCGGAAGTCCGACTCGGCGTGGTCGAGGTGGTTGATCACGAACATGGCCGGCGTTTGCGTGTCCTCGCCGTACGACCACGACAGTTCGGTGCCCACCTGCACGCCCGAGCGCGCATCCATCACGTACAGCGCGGTATCGGCCACCTTCATCGCCGAGATGACCTCGCTGACGAAGTCTGGATAGCCCGGCGTGTCGAGAATGTTGATCTTATGCCCCTTCCACTCTGCATGCAGCAGCGAGGTGAAAACGGACATCTGCCGCTCCTTTTCGTTCGGGTGGTAGTCGCTCACGGTCGCCCCGTCTTCGATGCGACCGAGGCGCGGAATGGCGCCGCTGGCGTGCAGCATCGCTTCTGAAAGCGCCGTCTTTCCGCTTCCCTGATGGCCCGCGAGAACGACATTGCGAATGTGGTCGGCGTCGTATACTTGCATAGATCCGTTGGGTAGGTCGATGGACAGAACGGCAGTGAGGCATCGGAGCGAACTCTCGTGACTCCCCTGAACGCGGGCAAGAAAAGCCCTTCCGACACGTGGATCCTAAACATCGGCAGCGGCAAGGATTAAAGAACCATAAAATGAAGAACGAGTCAAGCAAAGAGTCCAGGAAGGCCGCCCGGGTCTGGAACGAAAGATCCGGGCGGCGTCTGGCGCAGCTCCGCGGGATTTGCTCGAAATCCTCTCGGGGGGCGAACTTGCAGCGGTGTATTGGCTACAAGCGTCCGCTGCCAGCGTATCGTCGACCTCTGCTTTCCGATGAGCCTTCGACCTATTCGCGCCTTCGGGTTTCTTTGCCTCGCGGTGGGCCTCGTGGCCTGCGGCGGCTCCGGCACGTCCCAGTCCTACGAGCAGCGCGTCACGCAAGACCGCGTGCAGCGCGACATGCAGATGCGCGAGAAAAACAGCGTCATCGCGCCCAGCCGCCGCAGTGATTTCCGCGGACTGAACTACTACCCCGTCGACACGTCCCACCGCTATGTGGTGCCCCTGCAGCACTACGACGTGCCCGATACGGTGCGCGTCGCGGAGAGCACCGGCACGGTCTCGGAGCAGGTGGTGGTAGGCACCGTTACGGTTCCGTTCCCGCAGAAAGCCGCGCCGCTCGTCGTTTTCAAGGTGCGAAGCGGGCCGGAGCGCGGCAAACTGTGGATTCCGTTTGCCGACTCGACCAACGGCGCGACGACCTACACGGCTGGACGCTACGTCGATCTGCAACCGCGGAGCGGCGACAGTGTCGTCGTGGACTTCAATCGTGCCTACAACCCGACCTGCGCCTACGATCCGAGCTTTGCGTGTCCGCTCCCTCCCCCAGAGAACCGGCTTGCATTTGGCGTTCCCGCTGGTGAAAAGAAGCCGTCGTTCCGGTAGGCGCGCGTTTTGACCATGATGTCGCTCTCCAACTCCCCCTCCCAATGCCCGACCTTTAATGTCCGACCTAGACTCCCAAGTTGTCGCCGTCAGCGGAGCCAGCCGTGGGCTCGGCGCTGCCATTGCTCACGCCTTCGCTCGGGAAGGCGCACGCGTCGTGGTGAATTATTTTCAGAGCCAGGACGCGGCCGAAACGGTGGCCGCCGAAATTGGCGACCGGGCGCTTCCCGTGCAGGCCGACATTCGAGATCCGGATGCCGTTGCGTCCATGATCGACGCGGCCATCGATCACTTCGGAGATCCGGTCACGACGGCCGTGCACAACGCCTTGGTCGATTACCGCTTTGACGCCGAAAACCGAGAAACGGCCGACACGATCGAGTGGAGCGCGTACCGTGCACAGCTGCAGGGCTCTATCCAGGGCGCGTTGAACCTCCTGCAGGCGTGTCTGCCCGGGATGCGGGAGGCGGGGCACGGACGGTTCATCGGCATCAGTTCGAATCTGGTGCAAGATCCCGTGGTCCCGTACCACGACTATACGGCGGGAAAGGCCGGACTTCTGGGATTTGTGCGGACGATGGCGAGCGAACTCGGGCCGGAAGGCATTGCGGTCAACCTGGTGTCCGGAGGATTACTGGACGAGACGGATGCCAGCGCTGCGACGTCCGACGACGTGTTCGGCATCGTCGAGCAGTCGACCCCGCGCCGCCAGGTCACCACGCCCGAGGAGGTGGCCGACGCGGTTCTGTTCTTTGCCTCCCCGTGGGCGCGCGCCGTCACCGGACAGAATCTGATCGTGGATGGTGGACTTGTGATGCGCTGACAACCGTCGGGACCGGAGCCAACGCGTCGACGCCTGCTCTTCCATAGCACAGCCCCAATGGACCTTCTTGCGCTCGAAACAGCCACCGATACGTGCAGCGCTGCTCTCTGGCGAGGGGGGCGTGTTGTGGCGGAGGCACATCTGCATCGCGCCCGCATTCACGCCCGGCGGCTTACCCCGCTCGTTCAGGATCTTCTGGCGCATGGCGGACAAGAGGCCGACACGCTCGACGCCGTCGCCGTCTCGGAAGGTCCAGGATCGTACACGGGTCTCCGGATTGGCGTGAGCACGGCGAAAGGATGGGCCCTGTCGGCCGACGCGGCCCTCGTTGGGGTGCCCACGCTCGAGGCCTGGGCCGCGCAGGTCGTTCCGTGGGCCGCGCCCGGCGACGTCGCAGTGGCTCTGATCGACGCGCGGCGTGACGAGGTGTACGCCGCGGCCTACCGGATCGGTGAGAACGGGACGCTCGACGATCATGCCAACGTGGCCGCTCTCTCGGTCGATGCGCTGCCGGACTGGCTCGGCGCCGCGGGCGGGACACTCTGGCTGGTGGGCGATGGCGCGCCGAAAAGCCGCGAGACGCTGGCGGCCCACGCCGGTGACGACAGCCGCCTGGTGCCGACGGACGTGGCGCCGCCCTCCGCCGCCTGGGTCGCCCGCCGGGCAGGCCCGCGCCTCGACGCCGGAGAGGTCGCGGACGTTGCCACGTTCGAGCCGTTCTACCTCAAGGCCTTCCACGGCACGCCCTCTCCGTCGCCGCTGTAACGCGATGGGACGCACCCGACGCGCGCCGAACGGACCGAGGCGCCGTCCGTAGCACGCTCTTTGCACGTAATTTCTCACAACTTGCTCCCAACAGCATGGCCTGGTTCAAGCGGAAAAAAGCCGGCATCCTCACCACCCGCGACGAGCAGAACGAGGTGCCGGAGGGCCAGTGGGTCAAGTGTCCAAAGACCGACGAGATCGTCAACCGGCGCGAGCTGGAGGACAATCTGCTCGTGTTTCCCGGTTCGGGGCATCACTTCGGCATGGACAGCCACCGCTACTTCAACTTCCTGTTTGACGAGGGCGACTACACGCTGCACGACACCGATCTGGTGTCGCGCGATCCGCTCAATTTCGAGGACCGCAAGCCCTACACCCAGCGGCTGGAGTCGGCGCGCGAGAAAACCAACCAGAACGAAGCCGTGCGCTCGGCAACCGGCACCCTCGGCGACCATCCGGTGTCGATGGCCGCGATGGATTTTAGCTTCATCGGCGGATCGATGGGATCGGTCGTCGGCGAGATCGTGGCCCGTGCCATCAAGCGGGCCTACACCGAAGAGCGGCCGCTCATCACGATCGCGCAGAGTGGCGGCGCGCGCATGATGGAGGGGGCACTCAGCCTCATGCAGATGGCCAAGACAAGCGCGCACCTCACGCGCCTCGACGATGCCGGACTGCCGTTTATCTCCATTCTCACGCACCCCACCACCGGCGGCGTGACGGCCTCCTTCGCCATGCTGGGCGACATCCACATCGCTGAACCGGAGGCGCTCATCGGCTTTGCCGGGCCGCGTGTCATTCGCGAAACCATCGGCTCGGACCTTCCCGAGGGCTTTCAGCGCTCGGAGTTTCTACAGGAGCACGGCTTCGTCGATATGATCGTCGACCGACGCCGCCTCCGCGAGCGCCTCGTTCACCTCCTCAACCTACTGATGGAATAGGGCGTTTTGGGTTGCGCGTTGTGGGTTGGGGGTTGCAGGACGCGGAACCCCAAACTCGAAACTCCGAACGCAAGGGCGTTAGCCCGCCGCCTGGTAGAGGTCCGTCTCCGGGCGGAAGGCGAACCAGGCGAAGGCAAAGTAGTCGCCGTGATTGATCCGGTCGAGCTGGGTGCCGCGCAGTTCGCCCTCGACGGCCCGGCCCGCCACCGTCCACAGGCTGCCGGTCTGCTCGTCTTTGAACTGTCCGTCGCCCGCGTAGGTGAAGGTCAGCGTGCGGCCGTCCACCCGGCGGTCGAAGACCCCGGTGGAGCCGATTTCCTTCGATCGGGAAATCTGTGACGCGTCGAGGGCACTCACGGCGCCCGGCGCGTGAAACACCGTCAGCGGCTGTCCAGCGACTGCGTCGTTTACGACGTTCTTCTCCTTCGTCACCGAGCGCGGGTACGCCTTGTGCGTGTCGCCGATGCTAATCGTGACGACCTTCTCCATCGGTGGCAGCTTGCCGTTTTCCGGACCGTCATACAGAAACGGTTTCTTGTCGACGTCGTCGTAGCCCGCGTACGGGTTCCGCCCGTACGGCCGGTTGTGGCCCGTGTCGCGCGAGAGCACCTCGCCGCTCGGGAAGTTCTTCCGGAACTGCCGGAACGAAAGAATCTGTGCGGGCAGCTGCTCCAGTGTCTGGCCCGTGCGGTCGCCGACGATGCCCTCACCCGTAAACTGTTGCCACAGGGTTTCCGTCTTGCGGTCGTACATCACGAGGTCCGACTTCCGCAGCATTCCGCTTACGCCGAACTCCACCGGCTCGCCGTCCAGCGTCCGCTTGAACACGATGGCGCTGTAGCAGAGCGGGCAGAAGGTGACGGCCACGGGCGTGCCCCCGATCCGGTCGTTCACGATCTCGTGAAAGGTGAGAATCTGCAGCGGATAGGCCCGGGCCTCGCCGTTCAGCTCCAGTGCGATCACGGGCTCCTGCGGCTCGATCCAGTCGCTGGCCTGGCTCGGCGCCACAAACCTCGGATTATCGATGGACGGGATCCCGTCCTTCGGTGGGCCGCCGCTCCGCAGCTCCGACAGGTCGATGTTGTACGTCGACAGATCCGTATTGAACTGACGAAGCGCACTCGGGGCATCGGCGGGGAGGGACTGCGCAGCCGCTCCGACCACGGATAGGCCGAGCACGAGAACAAGAACAGAGGTCAGTCGCGACAGGGAAGGAACCATGGGATCGGCCGGGTTCGTGACAGGGACAGATACTTCTTGGAGGGGACTTTAGAGGGTCCAGCCACGTCATTCGTTACGGAACCCGTACGCCGAGCAGGGGCACGCCGCGACGAAACATGAGAACAGCGGAGGATCGCAGGCTTGTGGTGTAACTTTATGTGTGGCAACAGGCACAAGAAGAGGCAGTGCGAGGCGAAGGGCTCTGCCTTCGCGTCGATCGACCCTGTTTCCTTCCACGAATGGCTTGCAGACCCATGAATCAACTTCGCGCTTTTGCTCCTCACGCTCACTGGCTGCTCCGCATTGCGCTCGCCAGCGTCTTCCTGTTCCATGGCATCGGCAAGTTTGCGGACCTTGCCGGCACCGCACAAATGATGGGCGGCATGCCGATGGCCGTCCTGGCCGCCGTGATGGAGACGGGAGGGGGCGCGCTGATCGTGGCGGGCGCCTTCGGCAACGACCTGCTGACCCGCCTCGGCGGCCTCGTTCTCGCTCCGGTCATGGCTGGCGCCATCGCGATGGTGCACTGGGGCCAGTGGAGCTTCATGTCCACCGAATCCCACCCCATGGGAGGGATGGAATTTCAGGTCACACTCCTCATGATCTCGCTCTACTTCCTGATCGTCGGGAACGACCAGCCGGTTCCCGAAGCGTCGTAACCTGGTTCCCCACCCGACGCTATCCGAAAGGCGGCTGTGGCGTGAATGACCACAGCCGCCTTTTCTTTTCTCGATGGATGCACTCCCCATCTGCATCCATGGGTCAGTAGTTGTAGCCGGTCACTTCCTCCTCCGTGACATCGACGCCGAGTCCGTTCGCGATGCGGTTGACGAAGTTGAAGTACGCCGTGATGAGCGTGATGTCCAGGATGTCGCGGTCGCCCCATCCGGCCTCACGCAGCGCCTCGACGTCTGCCTCCGAGGTGCCGTTCGGTGAGCGGGTGAGCGCGGCGGCGTAGCCGAAGGCGACGCGGTGCTTGGCGTCGAGGTCGTCGAGCTGCGTGTAGTCGTCGGCGAGCTGCGCGACGCGGGCTTCGTCCTTCCAGTACGCGTTGAGCGCCTCGCCGTGGTGGCGCGTGCAGTACGTGCACTCGTTGGCCGCGGAGACGACGACGGCGATGGCCTCGCGTGTGGCGCGCCGCAGCCCCGACTTCCCGAAGAGAAGCGTTTCGTACAGCGCCATGTGGTCCTCCATCGCCGCGGGGTGCAGGCTGTGCACCTTCAGGATGTTGGAGAGCTTGCCGCGCGACTCGATGATCTCGTCGTAGAGCTCGCGGAGGTCGCCGGTCGCGTCCGCTTCGTCGATGGTGTCGATCCAGGCCATGGCGTTTTGCGTTGTGGGTTGTGCGTTGGGCGTTGTGCGTTGTGGGTTGGGCGTTGTGGGGCGAGCGTTGGACGCTGGAAGGGATCTCCGGGTGCTGCATCCCATCCAGAAACGAGAAACCCGAAACCGGAAACCCGAGCCGAAATCACGCAGCAGCGGCCACCGGCTCCAGGCGCTTCGCCAGATAGTTCTGTACGATCAACCGGCCAATGTTAAGCGAGGCCGTGGCCGCTGGGCTCGCGGCGTTGATGACGTTGACGACGCGGTCGGTCTCCTTGATCAAAAAGTCGTCCACCAGCTCGCCATTGGGGCGGAGGGCCTGGGCACGCACGCCGGAGGACGACGGGACGAAGTCGTCCATCTCGACCTCCGGAATGAGGTGCCGCGCGGCGTTCAGGTACACGCGCTTGCTCAGCGACTGCAGCAGTTCCTGCACGCCTTTGCGCCAGTACTTCGCGCTCAGCTTGAGGAAACCGGGGTACGTCACGATCTCGCGCAGTTCGGCCCAGTTGACATCCGTGAAGCGGTAGCCCTCGCGTGCAAATGCCAGGACCGCGCTCGGCCCGCACTCGACGCGCCCGTCCACCATCCGCGTGAAGTGCACGCCGAGGAACGGGAAGTCGGGATTCGGGACGGGATAGATGAGGTTCCGGCAGAGGTCGCGCTGCTCGGGCACGAGCTCGTAGTACTCGCCGCGGAACGGGACGATCTTGGCGCCGGGGTCCTGCCCGCTCATCTCGGCGATGCGGTCGGCATACAGGCCCGCGCAGTTGACGACGTGCCGCGCCGTGACGGCGCCCGCCGTGGTGGCGACCGTTATCTGGTCGGGGGCGACGTGCAGGTCGCGCACCGCAGCGTTGGTCTGCACGTCGTAGCCGTGGTCCTGGACGCAGCCGGCCAGCGCCTCGGCCATGCCGGTGTAGTCGACGATGCCGGCCTCCGGGACGTGCAGCGCCGCCACGCCGCGGGCATGCGGCTCCAGCTCGTGCAGGCGCTCTGGCCCGATGCGCGTGCAGGCGACGTTGTTCTGACGCCCCTTCTCGCGGATGCGCTCCAGCTCCGGCACCTCGCTCTCGTCGGCGGCCACGACCACCTTGCCGCACATCTCGTAATCGACGTTCTCGCGCTCACAGAACGCGATGAGCGCGCGTTTGCCCTCGCGGCAGTTTTCGGCTTTCAGCGAGCCAGGGGTGTAGAAGACGCCGGAGTGAATGACCCCAGAGTTGCGGCCCGTCTGGTGGGCCGCTACGCGGTCTTCTTTCTCCAGGACGAGGACCGACGTGTCGGGATAGGTTTCGGAAAGGCGGTATGCCGTTGCCAGTCCGACGATCCCTCCGCCGATAATCGCAACATCGTACGTCGCCATGAGCGAACAGTCGTTATGAAAAGGACGATGGGGAGCAATACAGATGCAATATTCCAACGTAGGCGATGGTCCGCACCGATAATGTTGGACGCCTGGAAATTCTTTTGAAAGCAAGGTCATCCCGCGGGCAGAGTCTTCCCCGCAGCGCGTCCGATACAAAACCGGCCGATCCGAGCAACACGTAGGCGGCCGGAGGGTTTACAAGGCGCTCTTCGCTCTCAATGCCCGTGCCCATGACCGGTCCTCGCTGTTTCGTTGTCGCTGGACTCTGTGCCGTGGCGTGTCTCTTGGCTGGCGCGTGCGCCGATTCTGGCTCCACACCCGCGCCCTCCGGCGACGCGGCCGCCGCCCCCCGCACGGCATCGACCGGCGGCCCGGCGTTTGCCATCCGGTCCGTCCCCCTCGACGCCCGGCACCCGCCGAGCGACGACCTGCTGCACCGCATTCGCGATCTCGGAACGACGCACCTTACGCTCATCCCGTTCGGCTGGCAGCGGCGGCCCGACGACCCATCCGTCCGACTCGACACGACCGACGGGTGGTACAGCGAGTCGAACTCGGGCATCCGGACGCTTGCGCGCAAGGCGGACACCCTCGGCATGGGCGTCATCCTGAAGCCGCACGTGTGGATCGGGCACTACAGCAGCGAGGGGCAGGCCCGCAACGAGGTCGGCTTCGACACCGAGGCGCAGTGGGCGCAGTGGGAGGCGGATTACCGGCGCTTCCTGCTGCACTACGCGCGCCTGGCGCAAGACATTGGGGCCGATGTGCTCGTGATTGGGACGGAACTGCACCGGGCCGCGGAGTCGCGCGCGGATTTCTGGCGAGGGCTCGCCGCCGACGTGCGCACCGTGTACGACGGCAAGCTGACCTACGCGGCCAACTGGTACGCCGAGTATGAGTCCATCCAGTTCTGGGACGCGCTCGACTACGTGGGCGTGCAGGCGTATTTTCCACTCGCGAGCGGAACAGCACCCTCGATGGACTCGCTCCGCGCCGGATGGCGGCGCCACCGGCAGACGCTGCAGGCTGTTCATGAGCGCACCAACCGCCCGGTGCTCTTCACCGAACTCGGATACCGGAGCGCGCCATCGGCTGCGGCAAAGCCCTGGGAATGGCCGGAGCGCGACGAGCAGCCCGTTGCCGGCGCCGACACGCTGCAGGCGCGCTGCTACCGGGCCTTCTTCGAGGTCATGAGCGATGCCTCGTGGTTCGACGGAGCCATTGTCTGGAAGTATCAGGCCCTGCCCGAGCGGCGCCGTCCCACCGGGTTCTCGCCGCAGGACCGGCTGGCCGAAGCCGTCCTCCAGCGCTGGTTCGGCGGCACTCCGTCTGCACCTTCCCTCTGATGGCCCCTCCCGCTGCCTCCAAGAATTGACTCGTCAAAATCGACTCCCACCATCGTGGTTTCTGAACTGTTCGACCCCGACGCCTGGACCAAGATCGACGCGTTCGACTTCCAGGACATCACCTATCACCGCGCTCGGGAGCACGGCACCGTGCGCGTGGCCATCAACCGCCCTGAGGTGCTCAACGCCTTCCGCCCGCAGACCGTCGACGAATTGCATCAGGCCCTCGACCACGCGCGGCAGACCTCCGACGTCGGCTGCGTGCTGCTGACGGGCAACGGGCCGTCCGAGAAGCACGGCAAGTGGGCCTTCTCGTCCGGCGGCGACCAGCGGATCCGCGGGAAAGAAGGCTACGAATACGCCGACGACGCAGGCGAGCGCGATCCGGCCAAGCTCGGACGGCTGCACATCCTGGAGGTGCAGCGCCTCATCCGGTTCATGCCCAAGGTGGTCATCGCCGTCGTGCCGGGGTGGGCCGTGGGCGGCGGACACAGCCTGCACGTGGTGTGCGACCTGACGATCGCAAGCGACGAGCACGCCACCTTCAAGCAGACCGATCCCGACGTGGCGAGCTTCGACGGCGGGTTCGGGTCCGCCCTCCTTGCCCGACAGGTGGGGCAAAAGAAGGCCCGCGAGATCTTCTTTCTCGGCAAGAATTACTCGGCACAGGAGGCCGCCGATATGGGCATGGTCAACGCCGCCGTGCCGCACGACGCGCTCGAAGAACGTGCCCTGGAGTGGGCCGCCACCATCAACCAGAAGAGCCCGACGGCGATGCGCATGCTGAAGTACGCCTTCAACATGATCGACGACGGCATGGTCGGCCAGCAGATCTTTGCCGGGGAAGCCACCCGCTTGGCGTACGGCACCGACGAGGCCCAGGAGGGGCGCGACGCCTTTCTCGAAAACCGGCCGCCCGACTGGTCGGACGTCCCGTATCACTATTGACCTTATCACTATTGAACGGTCCGCGGGCTTTCAGAGACCGCCCCGGAGAACTCCGGCAGCGGAGGCCTTCCGCTCCTTTCAAGAATCGTTAGGGGAGGGTTACATTTTCGGCGATGCTCCCGGGACCAGTGGAAGCCCTTTCGCGATCGCACCGGCTGAAAATGTTCCGGCCCGACCGGTCCGTGGGCCCTTATAGATTCAATATTTTGCCTCAAGGGCGGTAAGTTAAGTATAATTTTTGGAGTAAGCGCTTCCAGTCAAGATAAATTTGACTTGCGCGGCGTGATGGGATAGAGTATGTGGTGTGGATTCGAAATCTGTAGCACGCACCCAAACTGATTCTTCCGCCTCATGTCGCTTTCCGCATTGCGTCGTTGCTGTGTACTCACGCTCGTCGGCCTGCTCGGGCTTCCTGCTGCTGCGTGGGCTGATTCCAGCCCGGATGCCCTCGCCGCCGCCCAGTCGGCGCAAACCAACCTCAATTACGTGTGGACGATTCTTGCCGCGGCGCTCGTCTTCTTCATGCAGGCCGGGTTTGCCCTGCTGGAGACCGGGTTCACCCGCGCGAAGAATGCCGTCAACATCATCATGAAGAACGTGATGGACGCCTCCGCCGGGGCGCTCGTCTTCTTTGCCGTCGGGTTCGGCATCATGTTCGGAACCTCCTGGGGCGGCGTGGTCGGGACGGACGGCTTCTTCCTGCTCGGCATTGAGGGACAGCCGGAGACGTGGACCTACGCCTTTTACTTCTTCCAGGCCGTGTTCGCGGCGACGGCGGCCACCATCGTCTCGGGGGCCGTGGCCGAGCGCATCAAGTTCAACGGCTATCTCGTCTTCTCCGTCGCCATCACCGGTCTGATCTATCCGGTCTTCGGCGCGTGGGCGTGGGGAGGCCTGTTCAACGGAGGCGGCTGGCTGGAAGGCCTCGGCTTCATCGACTTTGCCGGGTCGACCGTGGTGCACTCGGTGGGCGGATGGGCCGCGCTGGCCGGAGCGCTCGTCGTCGGGCCGCGCGTCGGCAAGTACGACGAGGAGGGACGCCCCCAGTCGATTCCAGGGCACAGCCTCCCGCTCGCCGCGCTCGGCGTATTCATCCTGTGGCTCGGCTGGTTCGGCTTCAACGCGGGCTCGACCACGGCGGGGAGCACCGACATTGCGCTGATTGCCATGAACACGTTCCTCGCCGCGGGAGCCGGAGCGGCTGCAGCCATGGCCACCACCTGGATCCGGGGCGGAACGCCCGACGCCACGATGACACTGAACGGCGTCCTCGGGGGACTCGTTGGCATCACGGCGGGCTGTGCAACCCTCACCCCGTATGCCTCCATTCTCACGGGAGCCGTCGCGGGCGTGATCATCGTCTACGCCACCTACGCCCTGGAGCGGATCGTTGATGACCCGGTGGGGGCCATTGCAGTGCACGGTGTGTGTGGCGCATGGGGCACGCTCGCGGCCGGGCTGTTCGCTCCTACGTTCAGCCTCTCGCAGGTCGGCGTGCAGCTTGTTGGGATCGCGGCCGCGTTTCTGTGGACATTCCCGGTCAGCTTCGGGCTGTTCTACACGCTCGACGCCCTGCTCGGCCTTCGCATCAACGGCGAGTTGGAGCACAAGGGCCTCGACCGGCACGAGCACGACGCAGAGGCCTATCCCGAGTTCTTGAAGCACGCCCACGTCCGCACCGAGGGCGACAGTGTCTCCGTCGAGACGGAACCCGCGGCCGCGTCGTGACTCGTTGGGCACCACGGCCGCAGACGGTGGTGCCGCCATCCATGCAGAGTGGTGGGTGCTCGGAAAGGTCGCCTCTCCTTCGAGGGAGGCGGCCTTTTTCGAGCTGGGGAGCTGGCCCCGACCTACGTCCGAGCGATGAAGTCGCGGATGTGCGCCGCAATCTGCGGCCCCTGTTCCTCCTGGAGGAAATGGCTGGCGTCGTCGACGAACACCTCGGGCTGCGCACTCGCGGTTGGGATCAGCTCCCGGAAGAACGAGTGGGCCGCGCCAAGAATCGGGTCGTCAGGTGCGAAGAGAACGAACGCCGGTTTCTGCCACTCGCTGAGGCGGCGACGCGTGTCGCGCATGAGGTCGGCCCCTGGATCGTCTGGCGACATCGGGACGAGCAGCGGCCACGCGACGGCGCCCGCCTTTGATTCGGGCGTCGGGAACGGGGCGTCGTACGCGGCGGCTTCGGCGTCCGACAGGCGGCCGGCATCGGACAGTCCGCGCCGCACGACGAGACGGACAGGAAAATCCGGACGGGCCTCCACAAATCGGCGCCACTGCAGAAACGCCTCGCTCTTTTCGTCTGGTTCGCCCGTCGGCAGAAAGGTGTTGAGCACGACGAGCCGCTCGATGCGCTCGGGATGGCGCACCGCATGGGTGAGCCCGATGAGCCCACCCCAGTCCTGGACGACGAGCGTCGCGTCCGTCAGGTCCAGCGCCTCGAAGACGGTGCGGAGCGCGTTGAGATGCAGATCGAACGTGTGCGCCTCGCGGGTTGTCGGCTTGTCGGACCGACCGAACCCAGGGAAGTCGGGCGCCACCACGCGGCGGTCGGGCGTTAATTCCGCAATGACACTTCGGTAGAGGTAGGACCACGTCGGCTCGCCATGCAAGCAGACGACCAGCGGCCCCTCGCCTTCGTCGACGTAGTGGAGGCGGAGCCCGTCGGGCGTCTCCACATAGTTCGGCGCAAAAGGAAAACCGGGGAGGTCGGAAAATCGATCGTCAGGTGTGCGGTAGACGTCCATGGCACGGGGAGCAAAGGAGCGCAGGAGGGCGCGGTAGGGTGGATTCCGCCTCGCGACGTGAGTTCCGTCTCACGACGCCTCGACCGCAAGCAGGTCGCGGAGGCCCGACGGCGGGGTGTTGTCCTCGACAAAGGAGCGTCCCTCGGCCTCCCCCTGGTCTTTCGGATCGCTCAGCGAGGGGTCGTCGAGGCGGTTCTGCATCAGCAGGCGGGTGGCGATGTCGGCGAGCCGCTGGCCGAGATCGGCGTCCTTCGGCAGGCCCTGGCGGCAGCCGCGCTCCAGGAGGCGAACGGTGTGGTTCCCTACAGGCACGTCCAGCGCGCGGCTCACCCCCAGCGCAAACCCGATCACGTAGGCCGCCGTTTTGCCGCGAAGCACGCGGGGAGCGTCGTCTGAAGACAGGGGACCGGCCTGCAGTCGCAGTCCATCGGCGATGGTGTCAATCACACGGTCGTCGTCCATAGAGAGCAAAAGCGCATGTTCAGAAGGACCGAAAGAATCGGATTCATGCGAACGGATCGCGGGGCCTCACGTTCGAAATGACCTCCATCTGACCAACCGGTGCACGGCGTTAGTGACAAGACCAGCGACAAGAAGAGCGGCCGCGGTGCTTGTTCGTCTCCGTTCCACGCCCTAGGTTTTCCGGTTGTGCACGGACGCCGACCACCGGGGCTCTGGTTGTTGGCGCTCTCCATCTCTGAACAACACGCGTCCTGCCGATCCGATGAGCCGAACCAGCGGTCGCATTCAGCGATCATCCTCGGGGCCGAGGTCCTGCGTCCGTCGCGTCGTGTTCGTGCTTGCCGTGGCGGTCGGGCTGTTGGGGAGCGCGGGCGTGCCGGTCGCTGCACAGTCGGCCGCCGACAGTGTGCAGTTACACCTCATCCACCGGGTGCGGGCGCCGGACCAGCCGCCGCATGAAAGCAAACCGCCGCCGGCCGGTACCGAGATTGTGGTTGTGCCGATAGCGGCTGGCCAAGCGCTCACCCTACCAAACCTTGCGCCGCTCACGCGCGACACGCTGGTCCAAAAAGCTCGGGCGATCCCGCCGCAGACGCTGGACGCGCGGGGCCGAACCTCTGTGCGCTACGCCACGACCCCGGACGCCAGACGCATCTACTACGTGCTGGCCCGCACCCCAGACGGTACGCTGTACGAGAGCTACGTCAACACGGGCACCTCAGAAACGCCGCGGTTCGTACCCGGCGCCGACGCGGTGCTCACAGGGCGTATGACGATCGGACCGGTGCCGCGTGCGGCGCGCGACCGGATGCAGTCTGTATTCGAGTCGGCACCCGCAGTCGCGGATGCACAGCCCGACTCCGCCGTGCCCGGAACGACGACGTCTGCCGACACCGCCAACGCTGCGCCGGACGAGACGACCGACCGGCAGGAAGTGCCGGCGTCTGCGGCAGACTCACTTCGCGAAACAGAACCGCCGCCGGCCGCCGACGCCGAGACGACGGGCGGCGGGAGCAGCGTCTGGGGTTATCTCTGGGGCGGCTTGGTGGGTATCCTGGTCGGGGTGGGGCTCGGCGTATGGGGACAGCGGCGACAATCACGGCGACCGGTGGACGGGATGTCACGATTTGCGGATGGATCGCACCAACAGCCGTCGCCAGCTTCGAAGGAGGAAGAACCGTCAAAGGAGGCTTCCGATCGGGCCGACGATACCCCCAGCCCGCAGGCGCTCCGTGCGGCCAACGCCGAACTGCGTGCCGAAAACCAGAAGCTGAAAGATCGTCTCCGCCGAGTGAAGGAGCATGTACGGACCCTCCGGGATGGGAGCACATCCCGTTCGGCATCCGACAGCGGCCCGCCTGCGGAGGAGGCCGACGCGTCCGCTTCCGAGACCGAGGAGTGACGCGGCGCGGGGGCAGCGAAGCCTCCGGCTATGCGGCTGCCCGCCGCGGTGCCGCCCGGCGCGACGACGGAGCCGACCGTGCGCGTTCGAACGCTGGGCGCCACACGTCGGGGCGCTGGCGCAGCAGGCGGCGGACGACCAGCGAGTCGGGCGGCGAAGACCCTGCGTCGAGCAGGGTGCAGAGGTGAGCCCCCGGGTCGGCGTAGCGGAGCGTAACCGTCCGGTTCGCGTTCCGGGAATGCTGGCGGGCCACTGGCGAGGCGAGCGTCGACAGGTTGGTCCGCCCGCGCTCGCTAAACAGTGCGGGCATCCACCGGGTCCAGAGGAAGAGCGCGTCCGGCAGCCGATGTTCGAGGTCGGCGGCCCGAAAGCGAAGGACCGCATCGGCGTGGCCCTTGCCGATCCAGAGGGCATCGCGATCCTCGTTTGGCTCGCCCGCAGAGGGGTCGGTGAGAATCAGGGCTACGCGCTGCCGCCCGCCTTCCACGAGAAAGTCGACCGCGGGCAGAGCGTCAGGCGATGCCGACCTCGGATGCGAGCGAAGTCCCAGCGAGGGAGCGAGGTACTTCACCAGGTGCCAGGCGAGGGCGTCGTGCAGTGCCGTGGCGTAAGGCGGATCGTAAAACAAGGCCGGTTCCGACAGCGGAGACCCCCCGTCGGATCGCTTCGACGCGGCGTCGGGCAGCAGGGATGGGGCCGTACGGGTAGACATAACCGTCCAGAGGGATTGCAGTCAACCAGTGGACTTCCAAATTAAGACCCCGGGATGACACCGCTCCGTCACGCCCCGCTGCATGGGGGCCTTGGTTCACTCACGGAATCGATGAGAGACGGGCGTCCGTAACAAGCCACTGTTTCCCCTCGTCCTGGCACCTTCGCGGGTTTTCGCCTTTCGCCCTTTGATCTGATGCGTCGTTACTCCCAGCTGGCCTGGTCGGGATCCGACGGATGGGTGCGTACTGTGCTCATTGTCGTGTCCCTGCTCCTGCTGGGGCCGATGGTTTTCGGGATCGCCTTTGCTCTCTTCGAGGGTACGATGGATATCATGGGCGACGGTCCCGAAGGGGTGTCGTGGGCGTTTCGCGCCATGACCGGGACAGGGGCTCACCTGGGTGCGCTCGCCAGTCTCGCCTTTACACAGCGCGCCTTTCGGCGGCGTCCGCTCTCCACGTATCTCACGACGGCAGATCGTCTGCGCCGCATGCGTTTGCAGGAGGGAGGCATGGTCGGTGCGGCGATTGCAGGAGGAGGGATCGTCGTCGGGTCCATGTTGGGCGTCGTCCAGTGGGACGGTCGCTTTGCGTCGCAAGGATGGATCCTGGTGGCCGCTCTAGCTCTTGCGCCCCTTCAGGTGGCGATTGAAGAGGTCGTGCGGGGAGTCGTTCTCCAGACCATCCTCGGACGCACGAAGCGGGGATGGGTGGGCATCGTGGGGTCTAGCCTGGTGATGGCCCTCGCTGCGCGGATCGTCGCCGGGTGGTTCGAACCGACGCTGTCGGGTTGGGCCGTGTTTGCCGTTGCCTTCGGCGGAAGTTTCCTTGCGGCAACCGTGGCCCTGTTGGACGACGGGCTCGAGCTCGTCGTGGGCGCGCGGACGGGCATTCGTGTTGTTCTTTTCCTCGGCGTCGGTCTGTTGCCGATCCAGGTGTCTGCCCCCTTCGGCGCAGGACTCGTCCTCGTCACATGTGCGGCAGGGGCCGTGGTCGTCGGACTCTGGGGGGCGGGCGGGTCCCTCTACGATCTTGATCGCGTCCTGACGCGCATCGAACCGCCCGCCGATCGCTCCCGCGAACCGGAGGATCCATCGGTTGATCGATGCCTGAACTGCGGGGCCGACCTCGTGGGGCCGTACTGCCACGAGTGCGGGCAGAAAGGGATCGACCGCAACCAGTCGCTTCAGGTGCTTCTTCCGGAAGTGACCGACGTGCTCTTCGAGGTCGACTCCCGGATCTGGCGGACGATCCGCATGCTGCTCCTGCGGCCCGGTCTGCTCACGCGCTACTACAACGGCGGCCGCCGCGAGGAATTTGTGCGTCCCTTTCGTCTGTACATCGCGTTCAGCTTTCTTTTCTTCGTCGCCCTCGTGTCCTTTCCGCCGGGATCGCCGGGAGGTCCTTTTAGCACGTGGACCGACGCGTTCGGAGGAGTCCAAGACGGGTTCAACGACGCGCGAGCCGCCGTTGAGATACGCGGCCCGGTGACAGACGTCGGGGAGGAAGACAGTACGGTGTCTGTAGAGGCGATTCGATTCACGGTCACGTCCGACACGGACGTGGACGACGTGCCCCGGCTGGACAGTCTTTCGATCGGACAGATCATCCACGTCGAGGCCGATCGGCGGAACGGCACGCTCGTGGCGCGCGACCTTCACGTGGATGATCCGGACGCCGCGCTGAAGATGGTCGGGACCCTGGAGTTCGTCGGAGAGCAGTCGCTGTCGGTGCTCGGAACGACTTTCCGCGTCACCGATGACACGCGATTCTCCGGTGCCGATAGCCTTGCCGCCTTCCAGGTGGGAGACCGCGTCGAGGTTGATTACGAGCGGTCCGACGGCGCGCTCGCGGCTACGACCATCGAGAACGCCGACGATTTCGTGGACCGCATCGTGGCCGGGGAAACCGAGGCGCTGAAGGCGCTGATCGAGAACTTCTCGCGGGCGATGTTCTTCCTGGTTCCGCTCTTCGCTCTCCTCCTGCAGGCGCTCTATCTCCGCGATCCCTACCTCGCGCATTTGATCTTTGCCCTCCACGAGCACGCGTTTATCTTCTTCACCGGCATGCTGGTCGTCCTCGTCGGTCTCATCCCGCAGTCGTGGACGTGGATGGCCCAGATTGTACTTGGGGCCGGCATCCCGGTGTACCTGGCGCTGAGCCTGCGCACGGCGTACGACGAGACGGGGATCGGCGCCGCCATCAAGAGCGTTTTCCTGCTCGGCGTGTACGTGATCCTGCTGCTGATAGGGATCGGATTTACGGTCGGGTACCTGTC
Source organism: uncultured Rhodothermales bacterium (assembly GCA_964345695.1). Lineage (GTDB taxonomy): Bacteria > Bacteroidota > Rhodothermia > Rhodothermales > Salinibacteraceae > CAYFSC01. The sequence continues at coordinate 27,155 of CAYFSC010000011.1, forward strand.
GTTGTAGGGCTGGAAGCGCGAGGGAAAAAGCATCGGGGAGAGTGGGAGAAAACGTGGGAACGGTCGAACGTTGACCACGGCCCCATTGTACGGACTGCAGATCCGCTGTGGAGGTTTACAGATGAACGTATGCTGGCACCGTTCGAGCTCGAACGCTTTCATGGAGTCCGTTTCGACCGACACGACCGAAGCCCGCGCGGCCCCCGACGACCGCTGCACGCTGTGCGACCTTCCGACGCCCGATCCGCCCATCACCGGTGCGGAGGGAGAGGGCACGTTCTGCTGCACTGGGTGCCGTGAAATCTACCGCACGTTGGGCGACCTGGATGCTGAGGCGGCCGCGTCGGTGCGTGAGCGAATGGACGGGACCGCCGACTCCTCGACCTCGGTGCCCGACGACGCCGCGGAAGCGTTCGTCCACGTCGACGGCATGCACTGCACCGCCTGCGAGGCCTTCCTCGAAACGCTTGCCGAGCAAGAAGCCGGGGTGTACCGCGCGGAGGCCAGCTACGCCTCCGAGATGATCCGGATGCGGTACGATGCCGCGCAAACCCGCGCGGAGGACCTCCCGGCGCTGCTCACTCGCGGCGGCTACCGAGCGTCGCTGGAGCGCACGGAGGCGGATACCGCCAACGAGGACTCCGAGACGGTCGTGCGGCTCGTGCTCGGCGGGTTCTTCGCCATGATGGTGATGATGAGTTACATCGTCTTTTTCTACCCCGAGTACGCCGGCTACGCAAGCCTGCTGGACCTCGACGGCAGTGATGGGCTGTACGCCCTCGGCAACACGGCAGTGTTCACGACCGTCGTCCTGGCCATTACCGGGTGGCCGCTGCTGCGCGGCGCGTGGGTGAGCCTGCGCGTGCTGCGTCCCAACATGGATCTGCTCATTAGCATTGCGGCCCTCAGCGCGTATTTATACAGCATCGGGGCCATTCTGGTGGGACGCACGGAGGTCTACTTCGACGTCACCGTCGTTATCGTGATGGCCGTGACGATCGGGCGCTGGTTCGAGAGGCGGGTCAAACGCCGCGCGACCGGCCGCCTGGCCGAACTGACCCGTGAGCAGGTGACGACCGCCCGGCGCATGCAGGACGACGGGGCAGAAACGGTGGATGTCGACGTCCTAAGTCCGGGCGACCCCGTGCTCGTCAAAGAAGGGGAGCGCATTCCCATCGACGGCACCGTGGTCGAGGGCGAGGCCCCGGTCGATGAGGCGCTCCTTACGGGCGAGTCGGTGCCGGTCACGAAGCGGACAGGCGACGAGGTGCTCGGTGGAACGGTTGTACGCGGGAACGCTCTCGTCGTGGCGGCCAGCGACGCGGCCGAAAGCACGCTCGACCGGCTCGTCCGCCTCATGTGGGAGATCCAGGCGGCCACGCCCGGCACCCAGCATGTGGCCGACCGCATCGCCGCCGTCTTCGTTCCGCTCGTCCTTGTGCTGGCGGCAGGGGCCGTGGGCATCCAGCTCGCCGGTGGCATGACGATGTCGTACGCCCTGCTCACGGGACTGACGGTGCTCATCGTGTCGTGTCCGTGTGCGCTGGGATTGGCCACGCCGCTGGCGGTAGCATCGGGTACGCGTGCGGCACTCGACCGCAGCATTGTCGTCAAAAACGCGGGGGTGTTCGAAGTCGGATCGACGGTGGACACGGTCGTCTTCGACAAGACGGGCACCCTCACCACCGGACGCATGCAGGTGGTCGACACGACCGGACCGCCCGATGCCCTCCGACGGGCGCGTGCCATCGAGCAGCGTGCGGCGCATCCCGTTGCGAGTGCCATTGCTGCGTCCGGCGGCGCAGACGGCACGGTGACCCGGTTCCAGAGCCACCGGCGCGGCGTGTCGGCATCGATCGACGACACCCACATCTTCGTTGGGCATCCCGACGCATATCGCGAGCGCGGAGGGACTCTTCCCGACGCCCTCGCCCAGCGTATGGCACAGGCGCGCGACGACGGGCACGTGCCGGTTGTGGTCGGGTGGGGCGGAACGGCCCGCGGCGGCTTCGTGGTGGGCGACGCTGTGCGCGACGAGGCCGATCGTGTGCTCGACCGCCTCCGCGCCGAGGGGCGTCGCCTCGCCGTGTGCACCGGCGATCAGGAATCGGCGGCTGCTCCGCTGCAGGCCGACGCTCGAATCGAGGACGTGTTCGCCGAGGTGCGTCCCGAGGCCAAGCGCGCGCTGCTGCAGCGCTGGCGCCGCGAGCGCGGCCCCATCGCCATGGTGGGCGACGGCACGAACGACGCCCCGGCCCTCGCCGACGCCGACGTGGGCATCGCGTTTGGCCCCACGGCGCTCGCGGCCGACTCGGCCGACGTCGTGATTCTGGACGACGACCTAGAGCGCGTCCCCGACGTGTTTGCCGTGGCCCGCGGGACGCGCCGCCGCATCCGTCAAAACTTGGGCTGGGCGTTCGGCTACAACGTCGTCGCCATCCCGCTGGCTGCGCTGGGCCTTCTGAATCCCCTGGCGGCGGCGTTGGCCATGGCCAGCAGCAGCCTCCTCGTCGTGGTCAACTCCTCGCGGCGGTGGCGGTGAGACTGGGTCCGCACCGGAGGGTGTGCGATCAGCCGCTTCCGGGCGCCGCCAGAGCCGTCACCGCTGCATCTGCACGGGCACGCGTCCGATGCGAAAGCGAACGCCCGCATCGGTCTCGGCGGCCGTCTCCGCCTCGGACGCGGCTCCGACCCTGGCCGGTGCGGCAACCGTGACGGCCACCGGCTGGTCGCCCGGCTGCAGGGTCCACTCGGCGGTGAAGGCAGACGAGTCTCCCGGCGCCCAGGTGTGCGACACCGGCTGGGTCAAGGTGCGGCCGCCCTTGGTTTCGAGACGGTCGAACGTGAGCGTAAGCGGCTCCTCGGTCGGATTCTGGACGCGCACGTCCATCACGAAGCGCCAAACATCGGACTCGGCAAGCATGGCAAGCCGATCGACGTGGGCCGCAAAGGCCCGCTCCGCAAAGAACGGCTCTCCGCTCCGCAGGATCGGGCCCTGCTCCTCGGGCGACGGCTCAACCTGCTCC
>CAYFSC010000012.1:0-27585 GCA_964345695.1 uncultured Rhodothermales bacterium
CTCGCCGCCGCCGCACCACGACATCTACTCGATCGAGGACCTCGCCCAGCTCATCCACGACCTGAAGAACGCCAATCCGGACGCCCGGATCAGCGTGAAGCTCGTGAGCGCAGCCGGGGTCGGCACCGTGGCGGCCGGCGTCGCCAAGGCCAAGGCCGATCACATCCTCATCAGCGGGCACAGCGGCGGCACGGGCGCCTCGCCGCAGACCTCGATCATGCACGCAGGCCTGCCGTGGGAGATGGGGCTCTCGGACACGCACCAGATGCTCGTCCGGCAGGGGCTCCGCAACCGAGTCACCGTCGAGACCGACGGCGGGCTGCGCACCGGGCGCGACGTGGCCATCGGGGCGCTGCTGGGCGCGCAGGAGTTCGGCTTCTCCACCGCGCCGCTCATCTCACTCGGCTGCATCATGATGCGCAAGTGCCACCTCAACACGTGCCCGGTGGGCATCGCCACGCAGGACCCGGAGCTGCGCGAGAAGTTCGACGGCGCGCCGGAGCACGTCATCAACTTCTTCTACCTCGTCGCCGAGGAGCTGCGCGAGATCATGGCGCGCCTCGGGTTCCGCACCGTAGAGGAGATGGTCGGCCGTGCGGATCGGCTGCTGCCGCATCCGGAGGCGAACGCCCGCGGCCTCACGCTCGCGCCGCTGCTGGAGCGGGCCGAGACGCCGCCTGTCCTCCGCGAGTTCGCACAGGAGACGAGTCAGGATCACGGGCTCGACGACGCGCTCGACCACGACCTCATCGACCGGGCCGCCCCCGCGCTGGAGGACGAGACCCCCGTAACGCTGGACGTCGACATCACGAACCGCAACCGGACCGTTGGCACGATGCTCAGCCGCGAGGTCGTCGACCGCTACGGCGGCGACGGGCTGCCCGACGATACGATCACGCTCCGCTGCAACGGCACCGCCGGGCAGAGCTTCGCTGCCTTCGCGGCCCCAGGGATCACGTTCGACGTGTGCGGCGCCGTGAACGACTACCTCGGCAAGGGGCTCTCCGGCGCGCGCATCATTCTGCAGCCCCCGCGCGACGCAGGCTACGTGCCGGAAGACACGACCGTTGCCGGCAACGTGGCGCTGTACGGCGCCACCTCCGGGACCCTGCTTTTGCGGGGGCAGGCCGGCGAGCGCTTCGCCGTGCGCAACAGCGGCGCCGAGGCCGTCGTGGAGGGCGTGGGCGACCACGGGTGCGAGTACATGACGGGCGGCTGCGTCGTCGTCCTCGGCTCCACGGGCCGCAACTTCGCCGCCGGCATGAGCGGCGGACGGGCGTACGTGTGGGACCGCGACGGCACCTTCGCCGACCGGTGCAACCAAGACATGGTGGATCTCGACCCGGTCTATCCGAGCACCGACGACGCCGAGCGGTTGCATCGCCTCATCACCGCGCACCGTGACGCCACGGGAAGCCCCGTCGCCCAGTCCGTCCTCGACCGGTGGCCGGACGTTCTCGCTGCCTTCGTCAAGGTCTTCCCGAACGCCTTCAAGGAGGCGCTGCAGGAGGATGCCGAAGCGGCTGTTGCCGCATAGCGCGTTTCTGGAGCAACGTCTTCCTGCGCACCGTCACGTCGACGTGTTCCGGCAGTGGTTGACGCGGTGAAACGTTTCAACGTTGAACGTTCTCGCGCGGTGCGAGCAGACGTCCATGTTGGCGGGAAGCACGGGTCACGTGGAAAATCAAAACGCACGCAACGCAAACAAACCGATGCCCGACCCCAAAGCCTTTCTGCATCTCCAGCGCCAGGATCTGAAGAAGCGACCCGTGGAGGAGCGGGTGAAGGACAACGATCCCGTCTATCTGCCCGTCATCGACGAGCAGGCGCAGGAGCAGTCCGAGCGGTGCATGGACTGCGGAGTGCCGTTCTGCCAGTCTGGGTGCCCACTGGGCAACCTGATTCCGGACTGGAACACGCTCGTTTCGGAAGACCGGTGGCGCGAGGCCTACGAACGGCTCAAGGCGACGAACAACTTCCCCGAGTTTACCGGGCGCATCTGCCCGGCGCCGTGTGAGTCGGCCTGCGTGGCCGGTCTCGTCGCCGACCCGGTGGCCATCGAGCAAATCGAGCAGGCCATCATCGAGCACGCCTTCCGCGAGGGATGGGTGCAGCCGGAACCGCCGGAGTCGCGCACCGGGAATCACGTGGCCGTCGTCGGCTCGGGACCGGCCGGACTCGCCTGCGCGCAGCAGCTCAACCGCGCGGGGCACACCGTCACCGTCTACGAGCGCGACGACCAGCCCGGGGGGCTTCTCCGCTCCGGCGTGCCCGACTTCAAGCTGGAGCCGCGCATCATCGACCGGCGCATCGACCTGCTGAAGGCCGAGGGCATCCGCTTCGAATGCGGCGTGGAGGTGGGGCGCGACGTGGACGCCGCCGAGCTCCGCGCGGAGTCCGACGCCGTCGTGCTGTGCATTGGCTCCCTCAAGCCGCGCGACCTCGACGTGCCGGGCCGCGACCTCGACGGCATCCACTTCGCCTGGCCGTACCTGCACCGCCACAGCCACGAGATCGGGAACGACGACTCACCGGATCTGGAGTACCTGCCCGACATCGACGCCGCGGGCAAGCACGTCGTGGTCCTCGGCGGCGGCGACACGGGGAGCGACTGCATCGGCACGGCGCACCGGCAGGGCGCAGCGTCCATCACCAACATCACGCACGGCCCGCCCCCGCCCACCGAGCGCCCGGAGGATCGCCCCTGGCCGTATACGCCCAATACGCTGCGGATCAGCATCTCGCACGAAGAGGGCGTCGACCGCGTCTGGACCACCGACGTCGTGGGCTTCGAGGGCGCCGGGCGCGTCGAGCAGATCCGGTGCATGGACGTCGAGTGGACGCGCGACGCGAACGGTCGCCGCGAGAAGCAGCGCGTGCCGGGGTCGGAGCACAGGCGCCCGGCCGACCTCGTCCTGATTGCCATCGGCTACGAAGGACCGGAAACGGATTCGCTTCTCGACCCGCTCGACGTGCACCTCGACGACCGCGGGCGTGTCGCTGCCGACGGCCATCGCGCCGTGGGCGCCGACGATGTCTTCGCGGCGGGGGATGCCGAGCGCGGGCCGTCGCTCGTCGTCTGGGCCATCTCGGACGGACGCGAGTGTGCCCGCGAGGTCGACCGGCATCTCATGGGTCAGACGACGCTCCCGACGAAGGGGACGGGCGACCTGGAAGCGGCGGCGTAACAGGCCGTTTGCTTGCAGAATCGAGGTCCAGGGGGCGTGTGCAGAAGAACCGCCGCGTGAAAGGGAAACGAGGCGACCGTCCAGATTTACACGGAGGTCGGAAAAATATACCAATGGTCTCTCTGTGCCCCCTCTTCACCGTTCCCGTACATGTCGGCACGGCCTTTGCCCGATGATAGAGCACATCTTGAATACCGCGCCACTCATCAGCCTGCCGATTCCATGTATACCATTTCTGTCATCAACCAAAAAGGAGGGGTAGGGAAGACAGTCACGACGGTGAACTTGGCCGCCGCGCTCAAAAGGAAAGGCTACAACCCGCTCGTCATCGACTACGATCCCCAGATGAACGCCACCGACTGGCTTCTGGGGCGGGAGGCCAACAAAGATGACGACACCATCTTTGACTGTCTGGCTACGTGGGACACCGCCGAGTCCGACCGCTGGAAGCTGTCGGACATCGTCCGAATGTCGAAGTCGATCGGCGTGCGCTTCGTGCCTTCCGACCCACGGATGGCCGCCGCGAGCTTCGACTCGGTCGTGGGCCGAAGCCCGGTCTTTCCGAAGCAGTTCCGCCGGCGCATCGTCGAGCTCCGCGCCACGCAGATTTCCAACAACTCGACGTACAAAGAGAAGGCCGACCTGGACTTCGATTACTGCCTGGTCGACTGTCCGCCCTCGCTGGGGCGCAGCATCGCGGCGGCACTGGCCGGCTCCGACGGGATCATCGTCCCGGTTCACGCCGATCGCTTTAGCATGCGCGGCGTCGAACAGTTGCAAGACACCGTGCGCAAGATCCGGAGCGTCCACAACGATGGGCTCAAGATCCTGGGGCTGCTCGCCAACAACCTGGACCTGCGGTCAGGGATGGTCAAGGATATGAAGGAAAAGCTAACCACGGTCTACGAAGACGTTCTTTTCGAGACGTGCATCCTCTGGCGATCCAAGATCAATGAGGCTGCAACCCGGGGCGACAACCTGATGAGTTATGGGACCGATTCCGACGCCGCCAGCTTCTACCTCGAACTGGCCGACGAAGTCGTGAAGCGATCCCGCATCGCCGCCGCTACCGCGTGACCACCGACCAACTCTGCAGAACTCATGTCTGAAGCCAACCAAGCCACCACGCATGTCGGCGACAACATCCCGCCCTGGATGCGAGCCGTCGACGCCGACACATTGTACAACGCCAGGTCCGAGTCGTCGGGCGAAGACAGCAAGCCGCAGCGCAACGCTATGCGCTTCGTGGATCGTCGAGAGGAGGCGCGCGAGGGGGGCGATCATTCGGGGGACGCGGGCCGGTCATCCTTCGGGGAAAAGCTGACGGTCATGATGGGAGCGCCGTCGGAGCTCCCCAGGCCCCATCCGAAGCACCAGCCGAAGCCGATCGGCCCGGTCAACGCACAGGTCGAACGCCGCCTCCGAACGGCCCTGGCCGTGCTCCAGTCGCGCTATGCCGAGGAGTGCGCTCAGAGCCTCGTGGTCGAGGTTGCCCTGCACGCGGCGCTGAAGGACCTGTGGGAGAAGGGCGAAGACAGCGGTCTCGTCCAGCGGCTGGATGCGGTTCTGCGTCGAGGATAGACGCGCGCCGTGTTCCGGCCCGCCCCTCACACACAGAAATCCCCGGCGCGCCAGAGGGGCGGGGCGCCGGGGAGGCAGCTGCCCAGGATGGATTCGAACCATCAGCCTTCCGGTCCAGAGCCGGATGCTCTGCCAATTGAGCTACTGGGCAATGCGTTCTGCACCTGATCAACGGCAGGCGGATTCGGGAAAATGCGCGGTTCAGTCGCTCGGTTCCGCCGAACCGTGCCGCGCGTCCAGATTGACGGATGCTTCACCGTCGCCCGCCGCCGGCACGTCGGCATCCGCCAGCGCATCGACCTCGGCCGGATCGACATTGCGCCACGCTGCGATCTGCTCGACGATGCGGGCGCGCACCGTTCGCTGAAAGGCTGCCGCGTCGTCGACGTCCACCGACTTCGGGTCGACCGCCGGCAGAACCCGCACGCGGATGGGATCAGGATTTGGGTCGAACCAGATGGAATGCTTCGGCAGTGCGCGCTGCGTCCCGTCGATTGCAATGGGGAGGACCGGCACGCCCTCCTTCATGGCCAGGCGGAAGGCGCCGTTCGCAAAGCGGTGCACGCGTCCGTCTCGCGAGCGGGTGCCCTCGGGGAAGAACATGACGCTGCAGTTCTTCTGCAGATAGTCCTGCGCACGCTTGAGCACATTGGCCCGGCTCTCGCGGTCTCGGCGATCCACCGGAATGTCGCCGCTCATGCGCAGCAGCCACCCGGTCACCGGGAGGCGGAACAGCTCGGCCTTGGCCACCCACTTCATTTCCCACGGCACGCGGGCGATAATCGGCGGGTCGCCCTGCGAGAGGTGATTGCTGACGCAGATGTACGGGCGGCGCGGGTTGTCGGGAAAGGCCCCGTCGACCGTAATTTCCCAGAAGGGGTTCACGTAGGTAAGCAACCGTCCGAGAAAGCGGAGAAAGTAGCCGGTACGGTAGCGCGCCGGGTCTCGGTCGAAGAGCCAGACGAGGGCCATGAGCGGCACCCACAAAACCAGGAGCGTGCCGATCGCCAGCCACACCCACAGAGAAACGAGAACGGAGCGCATGCGATTGAGAAGGAATGCGGGATCGAGCGTAATCGAGCGGGATGCTCCGTATGCCCCATCCATCGCTTTGGTTCGCAAGGCCCTGTATGTACGACTCGCAGACGGTTCCGCATTCCGCTCGCTGCGGAAACGTCCTTCTGCGCACTGGCGTTGAGATCCGATCGATCTTCGCTCATCGGTTCCCCGTGCACTGCCCGTGGACACAACGATCCTCACCATTCTCGGCCTCCTCGTCTTCGCGACGATCATTGCGCTCGTGCGCGTCCACCGCCGCGACCGCTGCCTCAAGGGGGTTGACGACTTCCACGTAACGCTTGCCGAGCAGGGCGGGGACCTCACCTGGGGCCGCGCCGACATCTACTCCACCGGACTCGAAATTCAGTACCAGAGGCCGGTCACCGCACGCGAAGGTCATTTGGAGCGGTCGTTCATCTTCTACAAGGACCAGTACGGCGCGATGGAGGCGATGTACCGCTGCCCGAAGGGACTCGACGACGAGGCGCGGACCCGGCGTGAGGCGCTCATCGAGCGGACGGCGAACCCGGGCCCCATCGGGCGCTTCGGCCGGCTGCTGCGAACGTGGATAAGCATGATTCGAGACGCCCTGGTGCAGGCCGTCAGCCTCTTCGTCGGGCTGGCCAAGACGCACGCGCCAGGGGCGGCGGTGCTCAGTTCGCAGGAGAAAAACGTGACGGCTCTGTCCAGCGAAGTCATCGGGCACGTGGGCAATGCCTACGATCCACTGCTGGAGCAGCACCTGTTCACGCAGGTCGTCGTGGAGGTGAGGAGCAACCACACGACGCGCAACTACTGCGGCTGGCTTCAGAACTATACGGCCGACTTTCTGCTGGTGCTCGATGCCTTTGCCAACACGAGCGAAACGGCGCCACAGCCGGTACGGCCGTATGCCCCCGGCACCGAGGCGCTGCCGCAGGTCACCGTAACGATCGAGAACGGGCAGCTCCACGTGGCCAACGAGAGCACGCGAGTGTACTACGTCTCGCGGGTGACGGCCGACGCCGACGACACCGCGGAGCACCCCATCGACGCCGTGCTGCCGCCCGGCTTCGAGGCCGACATGCAGCTCCCACCCCGCCTGGAAACGGAGCCGGTCCACGTGTGGCTGGGCACGACGGACCGCATAGACATGGTGGTGCCCCGGCGCCATGCTCTGGTGCGGCACGCTGCCAAAGGCTCGAGCGATGCCTATGCCGCCGCCGGAGCTGCAGACGAGGCAGCCCGCACAGGCGCCGACGGCTCGGACCCGGGCCACAGTCGCGCCACAGAGGCGACCGCAGACTGACCGCGGCGGCCTGTCCCGCCAGCGGCCCAGCAGGACCTCCGCTGCCTGCCCGGCCGCTGTCTACTCGATGGTGAGGCGCGACACCCGGCAGTTTTCCTTCAGGCGGCACCCCATCCGGCTCACAAGCAGCAGTGTTTCCAGCGGGTCGTGGCTGCCGTGGAGCGTAAACGCGGGGTGGTAGGCCCCAGCGTGGAGCGTGCGCTGTAGTGGTGCCACTGTGGCCCGCCGGCCCTCGCCGAGGGCCAGCGACTCGTTGTAGCGGATCACGTACGCGCCCTCTTCCAGCGTCCACCACGCATAGTCATCGTCTGGATCGTCGAGCACTGGAGACAGCTTCTCGCGCGGTGCTGACTCAAACTCGCTGCCCCCGAAGTCCAGTTGGCCGTGTCCCATGGTGCGGAAGACCGCATCCACCGTCAGATCCACGCCATCGGGAGCGCGCTGGGTATCGAGGTGCACAAGGCCATCGAGATGATCGGCAACGTCGTCGGAAGAGAGCATGGCACACCGTCGGTTCCTGGCGAAAGGTCAGCGTTCGGCAGTCAGCAATGGATTCTCTAAATGCGAAGCACGAGCGAGCGTTCGGTAAGGCAAGGGCGGCGCCCCAGGAATCAAAAGCGGAGCCGAGGGGTGTGAGGATACGGTCTTGCCGTCGCCCGTGTCCGAACCCGATGGTGCCGCGACGCCTCCCAATCTTATGACGCACGCATCGCCGTACGACGAGTCCGATCCCCCGACCGAGAGCGCCGAACCGTCGGGCATGCTGTCCGACTGGTCGAGTGCGCTGCGGGACGTGGCCCCGTTTCTCGATCTGGGGTGGCGCATCGCGGCGACCGTCGCGCTGCCCCCGCTGCTCGGGTACGCCCTTGACGCGTGGCTGGGCACGCTGCCCTGGGGGGTGCTCGTGGGCGCGGCCCTCGGGCTGTTGGGGACCGGCCTCCTGCTCGTGCACCTGGGACCGGAGATGAAACGCCGCCACGAGCGCCGGGAGCGCGATGCGTCCGCCCCAGCCAACGACACGGAGACCAGGGGGCAGGACCGGGCAAACGGCGTCCCTGATTCAGAATGAAGACGGGCTAGATGGAGGATGTGTGTAAAAACAAAGTACAAGGAAAGAATGTAAAACTGTTTCATTCACATTTCACTGCTTCTCATAAGTCGCTGGATCCCAGCCACCGTAGCTTCATTTCCGCAATGCGTGTCGATGCAGGTACGCCCCGCCTTTCCGTGTTCTGCCCGAGGCGAACGATGGCAAACCGATGACGGAGCCGTGGTGGACAGGGGTTTTGGCCGGGGCTGTCGTCGTCGGAATCTACGCCGGGCTGCGCCGCTGGGTGCGCCACCTGGCACGTCGTGCCGATGACACGCAGCGCGCACTCCGGCTCACGATCGGAGGCATGGTCGTGCGCATGGTTGCAGTGCTCGGGCTCGCTGCGCTTCTGCTTGCAACGGCCCCCATGCACCAAGCGGCGTTCGGTGCTACCCTCGCGGGGGGGCTGGTGCTGAGCATGATTGCCGAACTGGCCCGAGGGGGGCACGCGTCGGCGTCGCGCTCGGGAGACGCATCCGACACCGCACACCATTGCTGAGGCGACACCCTTGGAAGCCCTGTGCTCTCGAGGAAGACGGCCCGCTCCGTGGCGCCTCTCAACCAATGTTTGTTCTGCAGAGCGTATTATGACGAACGCACGTACCTACAACGTCCGACTCTGGGTTCTCCTTGCGCTGCTGGTGGGTGCCGTCTGGGCGGCGCCCTCTGCCCACGCAGCGGAGGACGATGGCGAACCGACGATCAAAGGGATCGTCAACGACGCCATCATCGGCCACGCCGAGAACGGATACTACCTCGACTTCAAGCCCATTGGGACGCTGGAGCTTCCGCGCCTCTTCCTCGTCCGTACTGCGGACGGGGGCCTCTCGGTCGACACCTACGGCTCTACGAAGAGCGCACTGAAGTCCGGCCCGTACGGTCTGGTTCCGCACGACGAGGGCGAGTCGGGAGAAGGCGAAGCCGAGGCTGAACATGGCGCCGACCTCATCACTAAGTCGGACGACGCCGCGCTGCAAGAAGCGTTTGCCGCCAAAGTCCACCTGCACTCGTCCCTGCAGCGCACGGAGGGACACGTCCTCATGGACGCTTCCATCTCCCGCCACCTCATTTTCGGGCTGCTGTCGATGGCCATCGTGCTGGCCATCTTCATCTCGCTTGCGCAGAAGTACAAGCGCGGGGCCGGTCGCAAAGAGGCTCCGGACGGCGTCCTTCAGAACATGATGGAGGTGATGGTTGTCTTCGTGCGCGACGAAATTGCCAAGCCGAATATCGGCGAGAAGTATCAGAAATTCCTTCCCTACTTGCTTAGCGCATTCTTCTTCATCCTCGTGGCGAATATTCTCGGGCTCGTTCCGTACGCCGGAGCCGCCACCTCGAATATCGCCGTCACGGGCGTACTGGCGTTCATGACGTTTGCCATCGGGCTGCTGTACGGCTCGAAGGAGCACTACAAGCATCTACTTTTGGGCCCGCCCGATGCGCCGGTGGGCATCCGCATCATCCTTGTACCCATTGAGATCCTCGGGCTTATTACCCGGCATGCCGCGCTCGCCATTCGTTTGTTCGCCAACATGATGGGCGGATCGCTGATCATTTTCAGTCTGATTGGTCTCGTCTTCATCATGAACGTACTCTTTGGTGGAGTTGCGGCGTGGGGCACAAGCATCATTAGCACAGGATTCACCGTCTTCATCTTGCTGCTCAAGCTGCTTGTTGCCTTCATTCAAGCGTATGTCTTCACGATTCTCTCGGCGCTCTTCATCGGCATGTCCGTCGAAGAGCACGCAGAAGGGGGGCATGTCCCGGACACGGAGGGCCACGACGAGGGCGAAGTGACGCCCACCCTCGGCGAAGACGGCATGGAGAAGAATCGCACTCGCGTTACGCAATCTGAGGCTGAACCCGCGACGGTCTAGCCCGGCAGACGGAGCCTAGCCTGCCGACAAGCGCCGCCGCGCACCGGTCCCCGACCGGGCCCGGTCTCTCGACATCCACTATTCGCACCACACGAATTTCTCGAACTGTTATGGAAGCTGCTGCACTCGCATACCTCGCCGCTGGCCTTGGGGCCGGCATCGCCGCCATTGGAGCCGGTGTAGGCATTGGCTGGCTCGCTAGCTCGTCGATGGACGGCGCTGCCCGGCAGCCCGAAGCCGCCGGCGACATCCGCGGTCTCATGATTGTGTCCGCCGGTCTCATCGAGGGTGTTGCCCTCTTTGCCCTGATCATTTGCCTGCTGCTCGTCTTCCTGGCCTAAGCCCATTGGCTGCGCCAGCGGGTGGAAGAAAGGCCGAAGCCGTATGGCCCCGGCTGCCCTGCCCCCGACGCGTCAGCGGTGCGACGTTGGAAGAATCGGCCCGAGGAGGTCCGTTCGTCATGCGGCGAGCCCGCCGCTGAGCGGGCCGCAACTCCGCAGGGCGGAGACCCCCCGGGCCGAGGCTCCGTTCCCCTTGCGTTCTGCACGTTTCTGAATTCGCCATGGACGTTCTCCTTGCTCAAAGCCTCGTCACCCCCGACGCTGGGCTGATTTTCTGGAAGACGGTTGCGTTTCTGATCTTCCTGTATCTGCTCTACCGGTTTGGCTGGGGGCCCATCACCGAATCGCTGCGGGAACGGGAAGAGCGGATCGACGACTCGATTTCGCGCGCGGAGAAGGCGCTCGCGGAGGCCAAACAGGTGCAGGCCGAAAACGAGAAGGCCCGGCGCGAGGCCGAGCGCGAGGCGCAGAAGATTCTGCGCGAGGCGCGCGAGGCGGCCGAGGCGCTCCGCGAGGAAGAGGTGGAGAAGACGCGCCGCAAGATTCAGCAGATGCAGGAGCAGGCCCAGGCCGAAATCGACCGCGAGAAGCAGGCCGCGCTCGAAGAGCTGCGCGATGAAGTGGCCGACCTCGCCATCGAGGCCGCCAGCAAAGTGGTAAAGGACGATCTCGACGGCGAGCGGCAGCGCAAGCTGGTGAACGACTTCATCGGCGACCTCCCGAAGAATTAGCGTTTCACGTTGGCAGGGTGAACGTCAAAACGTTCTTCCGTCAAGATCACGTGCAACGTTTCAGCGTCCAACGCACGAACGCACAACGTTTAACGCGAAAACGCAATGAGTCAACGCACAGTATCGCGACGGTATGCGACGGCCCTCTGCGAAGAGGCCGACCGCGCCGGTACGCTGGAAGCGGTCGACGACGACGTGGAGATGCTGCGTCGGAGTCTGGACGCGAACGATGCGCTGGCGCGCTTCTTTACAAGCCCCGTCATCCCGGCGGAAAAGAAGAAGGACGTGATCGACGCGCTGCTGGAAGACCGCGTGGAGGCGCTCACGCTCCAGTTCCTGCACCTGCTCGTGGAGAAAGACCGCGAGACGGTCACCGCCTCGATCCTAGACGCATACCACGACCTGCGTGACGAGCAGCGCGGCATCGTGGACGCGACCGCCCGCGTGGCGCGCCCGCTATCGGACGACGACCGCGAGGCGCTCGTCGACGCACTGGAGGCGCACACCGGGAAGACCATCCGCCTGCACGTCGAGGAAGAGCCGGACCTGATCGGCGGCCTCGTGATCCGAATTGGCGATCACGTCTTCGACGGCAGCGTTCGGAACCGCCTTGCCGCGCTTCGCGATCGCCTCCACGAGTCGGCCAGCATCGGCGGCGACGGGGCCACGGCGTAGCGCCCACAGGCTTCTGCTCTGCATGACACTCACCTTTTGACCGAACACATCTTATGTCCAACGGAACGTCGATTCGACCGGACGAAGTCACCGATGTCCTGCGACGCGAGCTGGGCGGCTTCGAGGCCGAAGCCGAAGAATACGAAACCGGCACCGTCCTCCAAGCGGGGGACGGTATTGCTACCCTTTACGGCCTGACCAACGTCCAGGCGAGTGAACTCGTCGAATTCCCCGACAGTGGGGTGACCGGCATGGTGCTGAACCTGGAGGAAGACAGCGTGGGCGTTGTGCTCTTTGGTGAGGTGGATGCGGTCAGTGAGGGCGACGAGGCCCGCCGCACCGGCAAGATCGCCTCCGTCGACGTGAACGAGAACATGCTCGGGCGCGTCATCGACCCGCTCGGGCGTCCCATGGACGGGCAGGGCCCCATCGAAGGATCGAAGATGACGTTGCCGCTGGAGCGCAAGGCGCCGGGCGTCATCTACCGCGAGCCGGTGAAGGAACCGCTGCAGACGGGCATCAAGCCGATCGACTCGATGATTCCCATCGGGCGCGGCCAGCGTGAGCTCGTCATTGGCGACCGCCAGACCGGGAAGACGGCGGTGTTGATCGACACCATCATCAACCAGCAGTCGACCCACGACACCGACAAACCGGTCTACTGCGTGTACGTCGCCGTCGGACAGAAGGACTCGACCGTGGCGCAGGTACGGCGCGACCTGGAGCGCAAGGGCGCCCTGGAGTACACGGTGATTGTGAACGCCTCGGCGTCGATGCCGACCCCGCTGCAGTATATCGCGCCGTTTTCCGGATGCTGCATCGGCGAGTTTTTCCGCGACACCGGGCGCCACTCGCTCGTGTGCTACGACGACCTCTCGAAGCAGGCCGTGGCCTACCGCGAGCTCTCGCTTTTGCTGCGCCGCCCGCCGGGACGCGAGGCCTACCCGGGCGACGTGTTCTACCTCCACAGCCGCCTGCTGGAGCGTGCGGCCAAGATCATTGAGGAGGATGCCGTCGCGACGGACATGAACAACCTGCCGGAAGAACTCGAGGATCAGGTTGAAGGCGGCGGATCGCTGACGGCTCTTCCGGTCATCGAGACGCAGGCCGGCGACGTATCGGCCTACATTCCGACGAACGTCATCTCGATTACGGACGGTCAGATTTACCTGGAGACCGACCTCTTCAATGCCGGCATCCGCCCGGCCATCGACGTCGGGACCTCGGTGTCGCGTGTGGGGGGAGCCGCGCAGATCAAGGCCATGAAGGAGGTGGCCGGGACGCTGCGCATCGACCTCTCGCAGTACCGCGAGTTGGAGGCCTTCGCCAAGTTCGGCTCCGACCTCGACCCCTCGACGCAGCGCCAGCTGAACCGCGGCGAGCGCCTCGTCGAGATCCTCAAGCAGGATCAGTTCTCGCCGGTGCCGGTGGAGGAGCAGGTCGCCATCATTTACGTGGCGATCAACGGATACCTCGACCCGGTGCCCGTCGACGAGATCGTAGACTTCGAGGAAGAATACATCGAGCGGCTGCAGCTTCGGCACGGGGACATTCTCGACGAGATCCGCGAAACCGAGACGCTGTCCGACGCTGCCAAAGAAACGTTCGAAGAAGCGGCGTCAGACCTCGCCGAGGTCTACAGCGAGGACGAAGAGGAGGACGAAGAGGAAGACCTCCTGGGCGGCGACGGCGAGGCGACGGCCGACGTGGCGGCGTAGCCCATCGCGCCTTCCTCGAGGCCGCGCACTCAACGCGTTAAACGGTTCGCGTTTAACGTTTCACGTTCCAACGTGCAACGCGCTAAGCAATGGCGAATCTTCGCGACATCCGAAACCGGATTGACTCGGTGGAAAACACCAAGCAAGTAACCCGCGCCATGAAGATGGTGGCGGCGGCCAAGCTCCGCCGGGCTCAGGAACGCATCTTCCAGACGCGTCCCTACGCCTACAAAATCCGGGAAATCATAGAGCATCTGAAGGATGAACTCGACCCAACGGCCCATCCGTTCTTCCAAGAACCGGAGGAGCCGGACGGGGCGCTCTTGATCATTATCACCGCCGATCGCGGGCTGTGTGGCGCGTTCAACAGCAACGTCATCAAGCGGGCCGAAGCGCTGATCGAAGACGAATACACCCGCTTCCGCAAGCAGGACAATCTCTTTCTGATGTGCGTCGGCCGAAAAGGCTACGAGCACTTTGCGCGGCGCGACTATCACCTTGTGGGCGACTACCGCAATATCTTCGATGACCTCTCGTTTGACGTCGCGCAGCAGATCGTGGACGACGCCATCCAGGGCTCGGAGCAGGGACTCTGGAACGAGGTCAAGCTTGTCTACAACGAGTTCAAGAACACGATCTCGCAGAACCGCATCGTCGAGCCGCTGCTCCCCATTCCGGAGGAACGGTTCGAGACGCCGGTCATGCGCGAGGAGGAAGGTGTCGTTCCGCTTCCGGAAAACGGGCAGGCCGTCGACTACATCTTCGAGCCCGCGGCGACAGGCATTCTGGACGAGCTCGTGCCCCGTTACCTGTACTACCAGACGTGGCGGGCCCTTCTGGAGTCGAATGCCGCCGAGCAGGGCGCTCGGATGGTGGCCATGGACAATGCCACCTCCAACGCCGAGGAGTTGATCGAAGACCTCACGCTCGAGTACAACCGCGCCCGTCAGAACGCCATCACGATGGAAATCCTGGACATCACGAGCGGCGCCGAGGCGCTGGAGAATGCGTAGTCCGGCACCCGCAGGCAAGAACGACGCACCGAGCGGCGAAAGGCCCTCCCCGCGTCCGTAACACGCGTCCGTAACGGATGCCGATGGATTCTGCCCAAGGGGAAGGACCCGGTTGGAGGCGGGCAACAATCCGCTCGCACCGGCATACCATTCTTGCATACTGGAGAGGTGGCCGAGCGGTCGAAGGCGCTCCCCTGCTAAGGGAGTAAACCGGGAAACCGGTTTCGAGGGTTCGAATCCCTCCCTCTCCGCCATCAAGAGCCGGTCCCGGGCCGCCGGGGCTGGCTTTTTGTTTTGCAGGCTCGCGCCACCATCCGGGCTGGACGCTCCCCGACCGGACTTTCTGTTTCCGCACACAACGCATCCTGCACGCATCCCGTGGCTGACTGGCATGTGGGAGGTACCGAGACGGCGTCGACCAATCGCCCGACCGTAGCGATTGCAGGGGCCACCGGCTTCGTAGGCACGGCCCTGCGACAGGCCCTTGTCGAGCAGGTGGATGTTGTTGCCCTGACGCGGTCGCCCGTTCGTGCGCAGGCAAACGCCTCGTCGGAGTCGCACGTAGAGTGGCGCCACTGCGACCTGTTCGATCCCTATGCCGTGAAGCAGGGACTGGAGGGCGCCGACTACGCCGTGTATCTCGTTCATTCGATGCACCCGTCCTCACGGCTTACCCAGGCGAAAGTCGCGGACCTCGACCTTCTGATGGCCGATAACTTCGCCCGCGCTGCCGAAACGCAGGGGGTGCAGCAGATTCTCTACATCGGCGGGCTCCTGCCGCACGACGCTCCAGACCTGCCGCGCCGCCTGCGCAACCGCCGCGAAGTGGAGCAGGCCCTGGGCTCAGGCGCGACGCCGGTCACGACCCTTCGCGCCGGGCTCATCGTGGGAGCGGGCGGCACGTGGCTCCGCATGGTGATAAACCTCGTGCGTCGCCTCCCGGTCATGGTCCTGCCAGCGTGGACACAGGCCACCACGCAGCCCATCGCCCGGGCCGACGTGGTGCGGGGACTGCTGCGGTGTCTGGGCGACCCCGACACGTACGGGGCCGTCTACGATGTGGGCGGCCCCCGGCGCATGACGTACCGCGATCTCCTGCAGGAAACGGCTCGCGTCCTCGGACTCCAGCGGTCCATGGTGACCGTGCCGGTGGGCTCGCCGCGTCTCTCGAAGCTCTGGGTTCGGGTCTTTGGCGGTGCGCCGTGGGCCATCGTGAGCCCCCTCATCGACAGCCTGCGCTATCAGGCCAAGGTGCGCGACAACCCGCTGCAGCGCTGGCTGATGAAGGACCCGACGCCTTATGCTGCGGCCCTGCGCGACGCCGTCGACGCGGCAGGCCGCCCTCAGCCCAATCCGCGGGCGGACCTCCGAAGCGCCGACGACGCCGTCATCCGCGAGAACAGTCACGCGCGGTCGGTGCAGCGCCTGCCGCTGCCACCAGGGTTCACGGCCCGCGACGTGGCCGACGAGTACATGCGCTGGCTCCCGAGCTTCGGCTGGCCGTTTCTGAAATGCGCTGTGTTGGAGAAGCGTACCGTTCGCTTTCAGCTCCGTCCCTTCAACCTGACGCTTCTGGAACTCACCTTCGCTCCAGAGCGCAGCCCGAAAGGACGTGAACTGTTCTTCGTGACCGGCGGCCTGCTGGCTGATCTGCAAAGCACGCGAACGGGACGCCTCGAGTTTCGTTGCACGCTAGACGACCGGGTCGTCATCGCGGCAGTGCACGACTTTTCGCCGATGCTGCCCTGGTACGTGTACAACGCGACCCAGGCCCTGGCGCACCTGCTTATCATGAACGGTTTCGGCCGCCATCTCCAGACGCTGAAAACGCGTGCCGAGACAAGCGAAACGGTCGCCACCGCTTGAGGCAGTCCGGTTCGGTGGACTGGGTTCTGGCTCTGGATCTGAAGAGGCGGAGCGGGCTGAAGCCGTCGACTGTCCACTCTATCGGGATCATTCCAAGAAAGGCCTTGGCCTGCACCTGACCTGCCCTCCGCACCATTGTCGAATCGCACAACGCACCCCAGTACCGCGCAACGAACATGGGTTTGACCCCACACCAGCAGGAGGCCTACGACGAGGTCTATGCGCGCCTTGCCGAGGGCGATACGTACATCGGACTGCGCGGCTACGCGGGAACGGGCAAGACGTACCTCGTGAGTCGCCTCATCGAGCAGCTCGTGGAAGAGGACTGTACGGTGAGTGTCTGCGCGCCTACGCACAAGGCCGTGCAGGTCCTCAGTCAAGAACTCGGCGGGGCGCCGGTGGAGCTGCAGACGCTGCACTCCTTTCTCGGCCTGCGCCTGCAGCCCGACGAGGACGGGGGGTATCATCTCGTGCCCGAGATGGAGGAGCGGGACTATCCCGAAGGGGTCGTCATTGTCGACGAGGCGTCGATGATCGGGCGGGAGGAGTGGCAGTATATCGAACTCGCCGCGCAGCGCGACCTCATGCAGCGGCAGGGCGTGCAGTGGCTGTTCGTCGGCGATCCCGCGCAGCTTCCGCCCGTCAACGAAGACCCGTCGCCCGCCCTGGAGGTGCCCGGCCCGATGCTGGAAGAGATCCACCGCCAGGCGGCCGACAATCCGATCCTGGATCTCGCGACGCAGATTCGCAAAGGCGAGTGTCGACGCTTCCAGAGCCAGTACGAGAACGGGCAGGGCGTGGCCATCACGCACAACCGCGGCGGCTTTCTCGACAGCGTCCTGCGCACATTCGACACCGAGGCGTTTGACGACAACGCCATGTACGCTCGTCTTCTGGCCTACCGGAACCGGACCGTGCGCCGCTACAACCGCGAAATTCGCACGGCTCGCTATGGGGAGGACGCGCCCCGCTTCGAGCCTGGCGAGTGGCTCGTGGCGCGCGAGACGTGGTACCACGACGGCGAAACGGTACTGCTAAACAGCGAAGAAGTGCGGGTCAAGAAAGCCACCATCGACACCTTCGAGGCCGATGATCTCAGCGAGTGGACCGTCTGGAAGCTCAAGCTTCGCAAGCCCGGCCGGGGCATGACCCGCACGGCCCTGGTGCTGCACGAGGACGAGTTCGAGCGCTACGAAAATGAGCTGGAGAAGCGTCGGATGGCCGCGAGGGAGGACCCGCGAAAGTGGGAGCGATTCTACGATCTCCGCGAGCGATTTGCGCGGGTCGACTACGCCTACGCGTCGACCGTCCACAAAAGTCAAGGCTCCACGTTCGACACCGTCTTTGTCGACCGGCGTGACCTCCAGGCCTGTCGCGGTGACGAGCGCGAGGCCCTGCTGTACGTCGCCGTCACGCGCCCCTCGCGCCGCCTCGCACTCCTGGTGTGATTGCGTGTGGACGTTCCGGGGAGAGCGCGCGGGGACGCCTCTGATCGAGCGGCAGCGCTGGGTCGTCAGACGCGCGTTGTTCCGTCGGCCCCCGTTGAGCCCGCGAAACTCGTCGGCGCCAGATAGGTATAGGGGGTACCCCTACCCAAAGAAAAAGCAAAGAGGGAGTGTGGAAGAGGCGGAAAGCCCCCAACGACCCACGTCGTGCATTCCGCATGCGACACCTGCCAACCGAAATTCGACGATCAAACGGTTATGAGCACGGACCGACAGGAAAGCTTCGACATCGATGGCATGGGCTGCGCGCACTGCGTGACCGCCGTGGAGGACGCGCTGGACGCGGTCGACGGTGTCGCCGTCGAGGGGGTCGAGATCGGATCGGCCACCGTGGCCTACGATCCCAGTGCCGCATCCCACGACGACCTCGTCCGCGCGATCGAGGACGCGGGGTATTCGGTCCCGTCGTGACCGGTATGGAGGTGTGGAGGTATGGACGTTGGTCCCTCCACCCCTCCACCCTTCCACCCTTCCACCCCTCCACCCCTACATCCCGAAACGCCATGCAACTCGACGACGAGAAGCAGAAGCAGGTCGTCACGCGCCTCCGCCGGATCGAAGGCCAGGTGCGCGGCCTGCAGAAGATGATCGAGGACGATCGCTACTGCGGCGACGTGCTCGATCAGATCCACTCCGTGCAAGAGGCATTGCGGTCCGTCGGTCGCGCAATTACGCGCAGCCACCTGGAGAACTGCGTGACCGAAGCGCTTCGCTCCGGCGACGAGGCGACCGCCGAGGACACCTACGACGAGGTGATGGATCTGCTGTACAAAAACTACTGACGGCGGTCGCGTGCGGGCGTGCGAGCGAGAGGGCGTGCAGGCGAACGGGCGTTGATCCAGCAATCCAAGCGACGGACGGCGTCCGTCGGTTCGGCGTCCGTCGCGTCCACACCCGTCCATTCGACGTTCGGGACGAGCACCGACTTTCAGCCATCGATCCCATCAGGTTTCATGAGCAACCAGCCGACCGACACCGATCAGATTCCGGAGGAGACCGACGCCCGCGGCGATGGCCAGCCCGCAGCGCAGGGCGAGACGTGCCCCGTTCCACCGCCGGAGACGGAGACCAACGGCGAGGCCTCCGCATCGACTGCCGAGGGCACAGCCCGCATGACGCTCCCCGTGCAGGGGATGTCGTGCGCGGCCTGCGTCGACCGCGTCGAGCGCGCGCTGGCCGACACCGAGGGCGTTGCATCTGCGAGCGTGAACCTCGCGACGGAGCGCGCCGAC
Organism: uncultured Rhodothermales bacterium; assembly: GCA_964345695.1. Classification (GTDB taxonomy): domain Bacteria; phylum Bacteroidota; class Rhodothermia; order Rhodothermales; family Salinibacteraceae; genus CAYFSC01. Next base: position 19,165 of record CAYFSC010000012.1, read on the forward strand.
GTGACGTTCGATGCCTCCGCCGCGCAGGTCCCCGATCTCGTGCAGGCGGTCACCGACAGCGGGTATGACGTCCGCACGACGGAGACAAGTCTCACGATCCAGGGCATGGACTGCGCCTCGTGTGCGAATCGCGTGGAAACGGCTCTGAAAAGTCAGCGTGGCGTGTTGGAGGCCAGCATCAACTTCGCCACCGAGCGCGCGACGGTCCGGTACGTACCGGGCGCCGTGTCCGTGGCTGACCTGAAGCAGGCCGTTCGCAACGCCGGGTACGACGTGCTCGACACCGAGGGCGAGGCCGACCGCGCCGACGTCGAAAAACAGGCGCGTGCGGAAGAAAAGCAGTCCATGCAGCGCCGGCTCCTGTGGGCGCTCGCATTCGCCGTGCCGGTCTTCCTGCTGGAGATGGGGCCCATGATCGTACCGGGCCTCGGTGAGATGATCGGACAGGCGATGTCCGATTCGACCCGCTACATCGTGCTCTTCGCGCTGACGTCCGTCGTGCAGTTCGGGCCCGGCCTCTACTTCTACAAGCACGGCTGGCCCGCGCTGAAGAGCGGCAGCCCGGACATGAACACGCTCGTGATGATCGGAACGAGCGCGGCGTACGGCTACTCCGTCGTCGCCACGTTCCTCCCGCAGATTCTGCCGGAGGGCACCGTGCACGTCTACTACGAGGCTGCGGCGACCATCGTCACGCTCATCCTGGCGGGCAATTACATGGAAGCCCTCGCCAAAGGCCGCGCCAGCGACGCCATCCGCAAACTGCTCGACCTGCAGGCGAAGACCGCCCGCGTCGTGCGCGACGGCGGGGCCGTCGAAGTTCCGATCGAAGAGGTCGTGCCTGGCGACGAGATTCGCGTGCGCCCCGGCGAGAAGATCCCGGTCGACGGCACGGTGAGGAGCGGCACCTCGTACGTCGACGAGTCGATGGTCACCGGCGAGCCGGATCCCGTGCGCAAGACGGAGGGCGAGGAGGTCGTCGGCGGCACGATCAACAAGACGGGCAGCTTCACCTTCGAGGCGACGCGCGTCGGCGAGGGGACCGTGCTCTCGCAGATCGTGCAGATGGTCGAAGAGGCGCAGGGCTCGAAGCCGCCCATCCAGTCGCTGGCCGACCAGGTCGTGCGCGTGTTTGTGCCGCTGGTGCTCGCCATCGCCACGATCACGTTCGGCGTGTGGATGGCGTTCGGCCCGCAGCCCGCGCTCACCTTTGCCGTCGTCAACGCCGTGGCCGTCCTCATCATCGCCTGCCCGTGCGCCATGGGCATTGCCACGCCGATCTCGGTGATGGTCGGCACCGGTCGCGCCGCCGAACTGGGCGTGTACGTCCGCGAGGGCGAGGCGCTGCAGGCCCTCCACACGGCCGACGTGGTGGCGCTCGACAAGACGGGCACGCTCACGAAGGGCCAGCCCGAAGTCACGGACTTCGTCGTGGAGGACGCCTTCGACCGCGCGGACGTGCTCCGCTGGGCCGCCGCCGTCGAGGCGCAGTCCGAGCACCCCATCGGGGAGGCCATCGTTGCTCGTGCCCAAGAGGAAAACGTGGATACGGCAGAAGCGACTGAGTTTGAGGCGGTCGCCGGACATGGCGTCGAGGCCACCGTCGAGGAGCGGCGCATCGCCATCGGGGCGGATCGCTACATGGAGCGGCTGGATGTGGACGTGCGCGCGAAGCAGGACACGGCCGACGCGCTCGCCGACGCGGCCAAAACGCCGCTCTACGTCGCCGTCGACGGACAGCTCGCCGCCGTCGTGGCCGTGGCGGATCCGATTAAGGAGACGACACCCGCAGCGCTCGACGCGCTGCACGAGATGGGCGTTACCATCGCCATGATCACGGGCGACGACGAACGGACCGCGCGGGCCATCGCGCGCGAACTCGGCATCGACCGCGTCCACGCTGAGGTGCTGCCCAACGACAAGGCCGACACGGTGCGGACCCTGCAGGAGGGCGGGCAGACCGTCGCGTTCGTGGGCGACGGCATCAACGACGCCCCCGCGCTCGCGCAGGCCGACGTGGGCATCGCCATCGGGACGGGCACCGACGTCGCCATCGAGGCGGGCGACATCGTGCTCATGTCCGGCGACCTGACGGGCGTTCCGAACGCCGTCTCGCTCTCAAAGGCGACGCTCCGCAACATCAAGCAGAACCTTTTCTGGGCCTTCGCTTACAACATTCTCTTGATCCCGGTTGCCGCGGGCGTGCTGTATCCGTCTCTGGGACTGCTGCTCTCTCCGGCGCTTGCTGCCCTCGCGATGGTGTTCAGCGACCTGTTCGTCATCGGCAATGCCCTGCGGCTGCGCCGGTTCGCGCCCGCGACCGCGGCTTGAGTTTCGGGTTCCGAGCTCGGTGTTTCGAGGGCAACTGACGTTTGACGGCGGACGAGGGACTCAAAATATCTGTCGCCCACCCCCACTCTGATTTTTCGCTTCAGCCATGGCTTTGAATGCCTCTCCCAAGAACATCGTCATCGCCTTCGCCGTCGGCATCGCGCTGGCCGTCGGCGGCATCTACCTGTACGAATCAAGCGGAACCGATCCGATTGCGGCGTCCGAGGCGGCGGCAGAGACCGCGGCGGGTGAACTTCCGTCCGTAACGGTCTACAAGAGCCCGACGTGCGGGTGCTGTAGCAAGTGGGTCGATCACCTCCAGGACAATGGATTCGCCGTCAAGACGACCGACATGCGCGACGTCCGTCCGATGAAGAACCGCCTCGGCGTTCCCGAAACGCTCGCTTCCTGCCACACGGCGGTGGTGGGCGGGTACGTGGTGGAGGGGCACGTGCCGGCGTCGGACATCAAGCGCCTTCTCCAGCAGCAACCCGACGTGTCCGGCCTCTCGGTGCCGGGGATGCCCGTGGGGTCTCCAGGGATGGAGCAGGGCGACCGCGTCGATCCGTACCGCGTTGTCGCCTTCTCCACGACCGGCAAAACGAGTGTCTTCAATACTTACAGCGGACGTTAAACCCACGACAGGCCCTGCACTCCATACCGTTTTGGATGGACACTTCATGAATTAACGGACGCAACGCGCGGAGGCGTTATGCGTCCCGGTTCGCAAATGTCTAATGGGTAAGTCTTTTTGGAACCGATCCGTCCCATTCAAAATCGATGATGGAGCACGCTCACCCCGAGGCCTTCCCCGAGCATCTTCGTGCTCATCTTCTTCCGATGCCCGAGACCTCAGAGGAGGCTTTCGAACTCCTGCTTTTGTTCCTCTGTATCGGCCGTAAGGCCAAGGATTCTACAGAACGGCCCGATCTCCCACCAGAGATCGGGCATGGCAGAAATGGAGCGCCGGAGAAGTGATGCGCCGGAAAACATTTTCCTCTGGGCGCATCTATCGGACACATGAGAGGGGGACTGCGTAACGCCCGAATCCGCTTCTTGGGGCTGCCTTCACGTGAGGTGGGTCCCCTCAGAGGAGACGGCCAACGGCGGCCTCCAGTGTTGCCGTTTGGACCGGTTTCTTGAGCACGGCGTCGATACCGGACCGCCGCGCTTCGGCTTCGGTAATGCCGGGTCGGTAGCCGCTCATCAGCAGGATGGGCTGTTCGAAGCCTTCGTCGCGGAACGCCTCTGCCAACTCCAGCCCGTTCATGCTGGGCATCCGGAAGTCGGTGATCAGCAGATCGATATCTGCGGGAGCGGTGCGGAACGTCCGGAGCGCGGCCTGGGCTTGCGAGAAGGTCGTGACGTCATAACCCAGGCGACGTAAGCGAACGGACTCCAACTGTAGGATGCTGGGCTCATCATCTACGACCAGGATACGAGACGGCACGGGACGTCAGGAACTGATTCCTCAAAAGGTCATCCTCAAGACAGTCGGGCGGTGAACCATATAACGTCTCCATCAAAAGTTAATTGAACCGCCCCGACAGCGGGATCGCAGTCCCGGTCGCCGAGTCGGCGCTGAGACGGCGCGAGTCGGCGGGACCGTCGGCTTGCGGGCTGCAGGCGCGGCGGGCCGCCGGGCTCTGCCTTCAGAGACGATGGAGGACCGGTGTGTCTTTGCTTTCCAGCGTCCTGGTGCCTCACGATGTCGGCTCGTTTCGTTCCGGAGGCGGAAGAACGGCCCTCTCGGCGCCGATGATAAATGCGCAATGGCAGAGGGCTGCCACGTTCTGCTGTCAGTGGGTCGTTTCCTGTTTGTACATTTTCGTACATTGAACGAGTGGCCTTTGCGCTGTCCAGACGTCGGTTGGCGCGTGACTCTTCTCTTCCGGCCGCCTTGGTTTCGTTCTCCATTCCCGTCCCCCAAGCCGTCATGACCCGCTCCTCCCGGCCTCCTGCAGACGACGCCACGCCACAAACGGCCCCTTCCACGCCCACCGCGTCTTCGATCGACGAAGAAGTACGCCTGGCCGTGGTGATGTACGGTGGGGTCTCGCTCGCGATCTACATGAACGGGGTGGCCCAGGAGCTGTACCGACTCGTGCGCGCCACGGCCCTAGAGCCTGGGTCGTCGTCGGACGGCCCGTTGCGCGTGACCGACGCCGACCTGACCGGCACCGAGCGCGTCTACCGGCGGCTCGCACGCATGACGGACGCCGGAACGGTCAGCGAAACGATCCGTCGCCGCTTCGTTGTCGACGTGCTCTCGGGCACCTCCGCGGGCGGCATCAATGCGGTGTATCTCGCGAAAGCCCTCGCCACCGGCCGGCCCATCGATGCGCTGACGCGGGTGTGGATCCAGGAGGGCGACGTGGCACGTCTGCTCAACGACAAGAGAGCGAAGGAGGGCGTCGAGGGCGTCACGGTGTCCGATCCCCCGGACAGTCTGTTCAACGGACAACGGATGCTCGCCTTGCTGAACAATGCGCTCCAGGCGATGGACGACGACAAAGCCGACAGCGGGCCGCTGGTCGATGAGCTTGACTTGATTACGACCGCGACCGATCTGGACGGCTACGCGATCCCTCTCCATCTCTCCGACGGATCGACCCACGAGCGTCGGCATCGTCACACGTTCCACTTCCGCTACGACCCGAACGGCCACACTGGGCTGCCCCGCAACGACTTCGGACCGGGGTCCAACCCGGTCCTCGCGTTCGCCGCCCGCTGCACCTCGTCGTTCCCCATCGCGTTCGAGCCGGTCCAGCTTTCCCAGATCGAGAGCGTGACGGAGCTCCCACGGGCAAAATGGAAAGAGACCTTCCAGCCGTTCTTTCCGCGCTACCGAACATCGGCCGGCGAGCCCCTTCCGTTCGAGAGCCACCTCGTTCGTCGGGCCTTTGCCGACGGGGGGTACCTCGACAACAAGCCGTTCGGCCACGCCATCGACGCGCTGTATACGCGCCGCAGTCCCGTGCCGACGAACCGCAAGCTGCTGTACGTGGAGCCGAATCCGAGTTCGTACTCCGCGACGAGGCCGCCGGGGGCGCCGCCGAACGCCATTCGGAATGCCTTGGCGGCGTACGACCTGGCACGGCACGAGCCCATCGTCGAGGACATCGAGCGCGTCATTGCACGGAACCGCACCATCGACCGAGTGCAAACGCTCACGCTCGGCATCGAGGAGGATCTCCAGAAAGGCGGTGCGGCGTGTCCAGAGCCTCTGGATGGCGACGCGTACCGGGCGTCCTACCTCGACGATCTACTGGCGGACCGCCTTCCGAGCTACGGCGGGTACCACCGGCTCAAGGTCGCCCGCGTTACCGACGACATCGCGCACTTCGTGACCGCCGCCAGCGGAGTCGACGTGGGCAGCGATGCCTTCCTGCTTATCCGCCGCCTCGTAGGTGCATGGCGCGACCGCAACTACCAGCGGTACCGCAACGGTGACCCGGAGGAGCGTGCGTCCGAGGCCGCCTTCTTGATGGACTTCGACCTGTCTTTCCGGATGCGGCGCAACGCGTTTCTGCAGTCCCGCATCGACCGGCTCTGCACCGCCGACGCGCTGACCCGCGAGCAGCTGCTCCGCCACATGGTTGATCCCGCAGAGCTTGCGTCTGCGTCCCAAGACGCGGCGTTCGTGGCCGAACTGCGGGCGGCGGCGCGCGATCTGGCGGACGTCAACGCGCCGCTTCGCACCGCCTACTTCGCCCTGCGCGCGTCCCATGCCCCCGAGGCCTCGCTCGATCCGCAGCTGCGCGACAGCCTGAAGGCCTTCCGGGGCCACGTGGAGGCGCTGACCGCCAAGTTGGACAACCATTTTGCGAAGGAGGGAACCGCGCAGGCTTCGCTGCTGCACGACGATGCGGTCCTCAATCGCGTGTATGACGCCCTCGCCAACGGTTCCGACGGCAGCGAAGACCCGGACGGACCCACGCCCTCGGGCGGCGCCATCGACCGCGCAGCCCAGGCGCTGAAGGGCGTCATCGGTCGGGCCACGGCGATGGCTCGGGAGCGGTGGCACGCCCTCGACCTCGGCGCGAAAGCGTCGCGCGGTCGGCAGCTTCTGGGCGACTACTCTTTCAACTACGAGTGCTACGACGCCGTCATCTACCCTGCGCTGGAGCTGTCGGGCGTGGGGCAGGAGCTCGATCCCGTGGAGCTGTTGCGTGTCAGCCCGGTGGATGCCGACGCGATCGTCTCGGTCGACGAGGCAGGCGACAAGCTCGCGGGCACGGCAGTGATGAGCTTCGGGGCCTTCCTGGACACCACCTGGCGGGAGTACGACATCCTGTGGGGCCGCCTCGACGGCGCCGAGCGGCTGATCGAGGCCCTCGTTCCCGGACCCATCCCGGACCGCGAGGCCCTCCTCGATGAGATCGTCGGTGAGGCTCACGCCGCGATCCTGACAGAGTGGGTCAAGGAAACGACCATCGACCACGACGTCATCACGGAGATGAAGGCGCACACGGGTGACACCGACGCGCTCAACGCTCTTCTCGACCGCATCGAGACGCTGGCTGCAGACGAGGACCTGCCGGACGCCGACAGCGACACCCTCCGGGAGGCGGCGGCCCGGATTCGGTCGGCGCTCACCTCGTCCGATTCCGAGAGAGCGAAGTGCCCAGCGTCCGACTTCGGGACGCAGCAGGCTCACACGGTCTTTCGGCGCTTTTTTCAGCGCCCGGGCAGCCGCGGGCAGAAGCTGGTTCGCGATGCCCCCGAGCCGCGTCCGGCCGCCGAGGCCCTGGGGCGCGCCCTGCAGATCACGGGCCGTATGCTCGACGGCATCGCGACCCGGGCCAACGTGCCGCGCCGCCCGTTTGCCTGGCTGGCCAAGCTCGGGTCGGTCGTCTCGGGTGTTGTGACGGTGGCGGTGCCCGGCACCCTCGGGCGGCTGGCTTTCTCTCACTGGATGGCCGTGCTGTACCTGTTCGAACTGACGCTCATCGGGCTCGGGGTTCTTTTCGATGGCGACGTGGGGCCGGGCACCTCGCTCCAAACAGTGGGCTTGACGGCGCTTGGGATGACGGCGCTCCTCCACGTCCTCGTCGTCGGGGTAGGGTGGCGCCTGACGGGAACGGTCGCGTCCGCTCCGTGGGGACAGGCGCTACGAACCACCGGGCGGGTGGTGGGTCTCGCCGTGGTGATCGTCCTCACAGCGGTGGGGGCGCTGGTCGTCGCTGTCGGGCTCTTCGACGGGGCCGGCGTGCAGCTCTCTGGTCTCGCGGACATCGTGGAGCGGATCCAGGCCTGGTTCCGGGGCGATGCCTGAGGCCGGGCCCGCGGTGCAGTCGTGCCGGCCCGATCCGGGCTCAAGACCTCCGGTCCTTCCAGTCGAGCCAGCCGGAGAGGGCGAAGTAGAACGCGGGGTAGGCAAGGCTCACCCACAGAATCCACGGATCGCCCCAGGCGGGAAGCTGCGGGAAGGTGGGGAGCAGAGCGAGGAGAAGCGCAAACCACGCGATGGCGCCCACGATGACGGGCGTCTGCCACGGGTCCGGCGCATGGTTCGGGTAGATAAACCGCACCGGGACGACCGTCAGCAAGGAAAGAAAGAGAACGAAGCCCAGGGAGACGTACGCGCCGACGGTCCCGTACGCGGTGACGAGAAAGCCGACGTAGTAGGCGACGACGTTCCAGTACGACGGGAAGCCGAGGAAGAAGCCTTTCACCGTTTGCTTGGCCGTCGCGCTCGAAAAGCCGAACAGGCTGGCTATCATCGCCAGGATGAGCCAGAGCCCGTCCGGATCCGGCAGCCAGTCCATCCGCCAGACGAGCATGAGCGGAATGAACGTGAAGGTAAGGTAGTCGACGATGTTGTCAATGACGCCGCCGTAGTACCGCGAGGCATAGAGCTTTACGTTCCACCGGCGCGCCAGCGGCCCATCGGCCGAGTCGATGACTCCGCTGATGGCCAGCCACACGAACACCCACCGCGGATCCACCGTCGCCCCCGTGACCTCGGCCATCGCCAAAAACGCAAACACGACGCCCGTCGCGGTAAAGATGTGCACGAGGTACGCCCGCGTCTTGCGCCCCCATCGCGCCCGCGTCTTTTTGTCCCTTAGGTCTGGCGGTTCCATG
>CAYFSC010000012.1:27685-30169 GCA_964345695.1 uncultured Rhodothermales bacterium
AACGCGCAACGTTCAACGCACAACGGCCCTACTTCTGCTTGAACACGAGCGTCAGCGGGACGCCGGCAAATCCGAACGCATTGCGGAGGGCGCGCTCGAGATATCGCTTGTACGACTCCCGGATGCCTTTCGGGTGGTTCGTAAAGAACACGAAGACGGGCGGGTTCTCGCGGACCTGCGTGACGTAGTTGATTTTGACGTAATTGCCGCGGTACGAGGGGGGATGGTGCGCCTCGATGGCGTCGCGCATCGCATCGTTCAGCGTGCTCGTCTGGATGCGTTTGCCGCGCTCTTCGGCGACCTCCAGCGCCGTGTCCAGCATCTTGTAGACGCGCTGCTTCGTCACCGCCGAGACGAAGACGATCGGCACGTGATCGTGCGTCTGCAGGATCTGGTGAAAGTAGTCCTCGTAGCGTTTCGCCGTCTTCGAGTCTTTCTCCACAAGGTCCCACTTGTTGACGGCCAGCACCATGCCCTTCTTGTGCTCCCCGGCCTGCTTCAGAACGCGGATGTCCTGGTTTTCCAGGCCCACGGTGGCGTCGAGCACGAGGATGCACACGTCGCCGTCGCGAATGGCGCGCTCGCTGCGCAGGGCCGAGTAGAACTCCACGTTCTCCTTCACCTTCGCCTTTTTGCGCAGGCCTGCCGTGTCGACGAGCGTGAGCTCCTGGCCCTCGTAGTGGACGAGCGAGTGGATGGCATCGCGCGTCGTGCCCGGTTCCTCGGTCACGATCGTGCGGTCGAAGCCCAGGATGGCGTTCACGAGCGACGACTTGCCGACGTTGGGCCTGCCGATGAGTGCGATGCGGGTGCGGTCCGTCTCCGGCTCGCCGGGCGCCTCGGGGAGGGCCTCCACCACGTCGTCGAGCAGCTCGCCGGTCCCGATGCCGTTTGTCGCGCTGACGGGGTAGACCTCGCCGAGGCCGAGCTGGTAGAACTCGCTCGCCGTCCACCGCCGCTCCTCGTTGTCGGCCTTGTTGGCGACGATGAGGACGGGCCGATCGGCCTTCCGAAGCAGCTGCGCGACCTCCTCGTCGACGTCCGTGATGCCGGTGGTGACGTCGACCACGAACAGGATCACGTCGGCGTCCGAGAGGGCGATGTCGACCTGCTCGCGGATGGCCGCCTCGTAGCGCTCCGCCGAGCGCGGCACGTAGCCGCCGGTGTCCACCATCGGGATGGTGCGCCCGTTCCACTCCGCCTCGCCGTAGACGCGGTCGCGCGTCACGCCCGGCTCGCCGTGCACGATGGCCTGCTTCGACTCCGTGAGCCGGTTAAAGAGGGTGGACTTGCCCACGTTGGGGCGTCCAACGATCGCAACGAGCATACGGGGAAGGGGGAGTGGGGAAGGGAAGAGGAGCGCACGGTTGAGTGCTGCAACCAAAATCCAACGTTCCTACACTGGTTGGAGGATCCGCCATGACGTGCTGGATCGGTCGTCATCACGGAAATTTGCTCTTCACGTCAGTTCTTCGTCCCCATTCCCCCTTTCCCATTTGCCCTTCCCCACCGTCAGAGGCGTTCCTTCCAGTCGAGATACATGGCGCGGCAGCACATGAAGGCTGCGTCGGCGGTTTCGGAGGTGAACCAGTAGTTGACGCCGGCGCCGACGGCGGCTCCAGCGAGCGGCACCGTCTGCCCGAGCTTGCGCCCGGCGAGGGCCTTGGCGATCTCGCGCGGGAGGTGCCGGTTCTGGTCGCGGAAGGTGCCGGACGTGCGGCCCTTGTATTCCAGATCGTTCGCAAACGCGGCCGCCGCCACGCTCACCTCGCGCAGCGCCTCGTTGCGCGCCTCGCGTCCGCCGGAGGCCGCCACGTTGAAGATCGATAGGACGAGCGGCCCGAACATCGGCCCGCGCAGCGGAAAGCCGTAGCACGCGCCGATCTGCTGGATGAGGCGCAGGTTGATGGTGAAGAGCAGCGGGATGTCCGCCGCGATCAGGGCGGCGCCGCCCATGCCCGTTCCGCCGCCGCCGAGCGCGGCGAGAATTGTGTTCTGCTGGAAGTGCGAGCGCGCCAGTTCGTCGAGGTCGTCGATCGGCTGGCTGCGGAGGTCGCCGACCGTTTCCGCCGGGAGGCCCTTCTCGCGCGCCAGCTCGATGATGTCGTCGGAGTCGTAGGTCCACTCCGAGGCGTCGTTCAGCGTCGACAGAAACTGCTGAATGCCATCGCTCACGCGGTCCACCAGCTCCGGCGGCGCAACCTTGTCGACCGCCCAGTCCACCGGACGCATCGCCCAGTTGACCGCTTGCCCCACGACCGACGAATCGGCGTGCTGCCAGGACTCGATCTCGCGACGGATCTCCTTCTCGGTGTCGTTTAAGCGCATGGGGACCAGGGGCCGTTCGGGGAGGGAATCGTCTTGCGTGATCCCAACGCAAATCGCGGGCAAAAAGTGCCGGCGTGCGTGGGGGCGAGAGGGCGTGGGGGCGCCACGCCGAGTTGCAGGACGGAGTGCAAGTCCAGAATGTTACGCGGCAGCACC
>CAYFSC010000013.1:0-15823 GCA_964345695.1 uncultured Rhodothermales bacterium
GAACTGCCTGCTAGGTTCGGCGCGTGGAGGATCGTACCTCCTCGTGCGACGTTGGACTCGGTGTTCTCCGCAGCCCTCGTAATGCTCCCTCACTCGCGGTCCTATTGGCTCTGGAATGTCTTTTTCGTCTGTGCGCCCGTGGGTTCTCGCGATGGTTCTGTGCCTGTGGATCCTGCCGGATGCAGGGCACGCGCAGCCGGCCTGGCAGGTGCGCGATCCGGTGCCGTACGGATTCCATCCCGACAGCCTGGACCGCGTGTACACCCGGGCCGACGCGCTCAATCCGCTGAACAGCCTGCTCATCGCCTCCGGGTCCGATTTGGTGGCCGCGCAGTACTTTCGCGGGATGCGCGCGAGTCGGGGCGTCAACGTCAAGTCGGCCAGCAAGAGCATCCTGTCGGCGCTCGTGGGCATTGCGCTCGACGAAGGGGCGCTCGACAGCCTCGACCAGCCCATCGGCCCGTTCTTCCCCGACCTCCTGGCCGACGCTCCGCGCAAGCAGCAGATCACGCTCCGCAACCTGCTTACGATGCAGGCAGGACTGGAGTCGACCAGCTTCGGAAACTACGGCGCGTGGGTGTCGAGCAGCAACTGGGTGCGCGACGCCCTGGAGCGGCCGCTCACCGACGCACCGGGCACCGACATGACCTACAGCACGGGCACGTCGCACCTCGTCTCCGTCCTCCTCACAAAAGCCACCGGCATGCCGACGCGTCGCTACGCGCAGGAAAAGCTCTTCGATCCGCTCGACGTGCGCATCCGAAGCTGGCAGCAGGACCCGCAGGGCTACTATTTTGGCGGCAACAACCTGTCCCTCACGCCGACGGCGCTGCTGCGATTCGGTCAACTCTACCTGAACGGCGGGCGCTGGAACGGAACGCAGGTCGTGCCGCGCGAGTGGGTCGACGCCTCGTGGCACACGTACGTGCAGCGCACCTACCGGGGCTTCCACTTCGGCTATTTCTGGTGGCACGAGGACTTCGGCGGACGCCACGCGTACTTCGCCTGGGGCTATGGCGGACAGTTCGTGTTCGTCGTGCCGTCGATCGACCTGGTCGCCGTCATCACCTCCTCGCTGACCAATCGGCCCGAGGACTCGGGCGACCACAGCGGTCGCATCTTCCGCTTCGTGGATGAAACGCTCATCCCCGCGCTCGATCCCGCACGGCGGCTGCCGTGACGCGCTAGAGGTGTGGAGGCTTCGGAAGCTCTGGAGGCTTTGGACGCTGTGGACGCGCTGGGGGCGAAGGTCATACTCCTCGAACTGTCCACCCAACCGGGGGAGCCTCAACACTCTTCCATACCTACACCCTTCCACACCTACACCCCAACGACGCTCGCGGAGTTGGAATCACTCCTTCGGCTCGGCGATGCCGTGGTGGTGGCGATAATCGAGTTCGGTGGCGGCGTCTTCGTCGATGATGACGTGCGAGAAGCGGTGCAGCTGGACGATGGAGGCGGGGACCATGGCGGTAATCGGCCCTTCGACCGTCTTCTTCATTGCCTGGGCTTTGCGCTTGCCGCTGGCGAGAAGAAGGAGCTGATCGGCTTCCATGATTGTGCCCACGCCCATCGTGATCGCGTACTCGGGGACCCTGTCGGGATCCTCAAAGTAGCGGGCGTTGTCCTCCACCGTCTTCGACGTGAGCGTCTTGATCCGCGTGCGCGAGCCGAGCGACGAGCCCGGCTCGTTGAACGCAATGTGCCCGTTCGCGCCGATGCCCAGAATTTGCAGGTCGATGCCGCCGGCCTCCTCGATCCGTTTCTCGTACCAGCGACAGTGCTCGTCGACGTCACGCGCCATGCCGTGCGGAATGTGCACGTAGCTCGGGTTCACGTTGACATGATCGAACAGGTGGCTCCACATGTAGTGCGCGTAGCTCTGCGCGTGCTCGGGGGGAAGACCCACGTACTCGTCGAGGTTGAACGTCGTCAATTTCGAGAAGTCGAGCCCGCGTTTCTCGTGTGCCTCGATGAGACGTTCGTATAGGCCCTTCGGCGTTCCGCCGGTGGCGAACCCGATCACGCTGTCTGGCTTCGAGCGGATCTGGTCGATGACCGCATCGGCAGCGCGGTCGCTCAAGGCGTCGTAGTTGTTGACAACATCAACCAGCATAGCAGAAGAGAGTCGGTGGGAGGAGATCCGGAATAGGGACACGTGCACAGAGCACGCGCAATGCGTCGGAAGCGCTTTTTTTCGAGACAGATGAAGACAACCCTGCGTGCTTGGATGGTAGCCATGCACGCCGTCGGGGTCAAGAAGTGGGCCGTCGACATTGTCCGAGCGTGCCCGTATCCTTGTACGCGGATCGTCAGACGCACGCGCACCCTCCGCGGAACCACCTCATTCTGCCATGAACGAAGGGACGTTCAATCTTCAGCTGATCGACTACGTCATCGTCGTCGTGTACTTCGTCGGCGTGATTGCGCACGGCCTCTGGGTCAGTCGCGGCCACGAAGACGCCGACGACTACTTCCTCGCCGGGCGCAACCTCCCGTGGTATCTCATCGGATTCTCGCTCTTCGCGTCCAACATGTCCGGCTCCAGCTTTGTCGGCCTCATGGGCGCGTCGTACGACAACGGGCTCGTCGTCTTCAATTACGAGTGGACGGCGGCCTTCGTGCTCATCTTCTTCGCCCTCTTCATGCTGCCGACGTTCCTGCGCGCCGGGCTGTACACGATTCCGCAGTTTCTGGAGACGCGCTACGACAAGCGATCCCGCATCGCGTACTCGGTGTTCACCGTGCTCGCCATCATGTTCGTCGACACGGCGGGGGCCCTCTACGCCGGCGGCCTCGTCATCTCGAACGTCATTCCCGGCTTTACGCTGTGGACGGCCGTGGCGGTGCTGGCGCTCGTCGCCGGCGTGTACACGATCCTCGGCGGCCTCGAGGCCGTGGTCGTGACGGACACTGTGCAGGCCATTCTGCTCTGCATCGGGGCGGGCGCCATCTTCTACTTCGGCATCGACGCCGTCGGCGGATGGGGCGCCATGATGGACCGCGTTAGCGCGGAGGACATGAGACTCATCAAGGGCGCCGGCGACGACTTCTTGCCCTGGCCCGGCATCTTCGGGGTTGTCCTGCTCGGCTTCTATTACTGGACCCTGAACCAGTTTGTGGTGCAACGGACGCTCGGCGCGCGCGACCTCGACCAGGGTCGCAAAGGAGCGCTCTTTGCCGGTCTGCTCAAAATCCCGAATCTCTTCTTGATGATCCTGCCGGGCGTCTTCGCGATCCTGCTCTTTCCCGGCCTGGAAAACCCGGACATGGTGTTCCCCACGCTCGCGGCGGAGCTCTTGCCCGTCGGGTTCCGTGGCCTCATCCTGACGGCCCTCATCGCCGCAATCATGTCCAGTCTCGACTCGGCCCTCAACGCGGCCTCCACGCTCGTGTCGATCGACTTCATGAAGGAGGCGAAGCCCGACATCAGTGACGACGCACTCGTCCTCTTCGGGCGCGGCTTCACGGCGTTCGCGATGGTTGTGGGCGCCATTTATGCCCCGATGATTCGGAGCTTCGAGAACCTGTTCGAGTACTTTCAGAGTGTGCTCGCGTACGTCACGCCGCCGATCGTGGCCGTGTTCGTCGTCGGCATCTTCTGGAAACGCATCAACCGCCACGGCGGGTTCTGGGCCATCGTCCTGGGCTTGCTCGTGGGCGTTCCGCTGTTCCTGACGAAGGAGATCTTCGGCCTGTGGACCGACCTCGGCTGGCCCGAACCGCACTTCACCTACATGGCGGTTTTCATGTTTCTGTTTGGCATCACCGTCATGGCCGTCGTGAGCTACGCCACCGCACCGCCCAACTACGATCGCATCCGCGACTACACGTTCACCGTCGAGATCTTCGAACAGGACCTGCGCGACCTCGGGCTGCCCTGGTACGAGGATTTCCGCTACCAGGCCGTCGCTCTCACCGTGCTCATGGTGGGCACCATCGTGTACTTCTGGTGAGTGCGCGTGGACGAAAGGGCGCGTGGACGCAAGGGCGTGTGGGCGTGGCCGAATGCTCTGCGCTGTGAAGGGGACGGGTTGGTCGATACAATCCGTCTTTTCAATTCTCCGTTCTTCTTCTCGTCCACTCGTCCGTTTCTCCACAGCCTCCAACGCGTCTGCGCTTCTGGAGCCGTGAAAACGGTCCAACGTGCAACCTTCCAAGCTCCAACGAGACATGCCCGACTGGCTTCAGGAGATCGACCATACCGGCGACATTGGCATTCGCGTGACGGCGCCGTCGCTCGACGAACTGTTCGCCCGCGCGGCCTGGGGCACGTTCTGGGTGCTGACGGACGTGGAGACCGTGGAGCCGCGGGAGTCGCAAACGGTGACGGTCGACGCGGCGGACCGGGAGGCGCTGATGGTGCGCTGGCTCTCGGAACTCAACTTCCTCCACACGACGCAGCACCGGCTCTTCTGCGACTTCGACGTCGCGTTGTCGACGGCAGACGACGGAATTGCACTGGAGGCCACGTGCCGCGGTGAGCCGACCGATCCGGCGCGCCACACCGTCTACACCGAGATTAAGGCCGTCACCTTCCACGGCATGGAGGTCGAAGAAACGGAGGACGGGTGGACGGTGCAGGTCATTTTCGACATGTAGTAGCGTCCGGCTCGCACCGGATTCGACCCCGATCGGACGAACCCGGCGCGTGGTCCGCGCATTCAACCAAGTCGGCATCTCTCTTGCACTCATCGTGTTCGTTGCCATGGCGACTGCCGTGCTGGATCCCGAACTCTACGCGTTGGCCACTCGTCAGCGGCCGTTGACGGTCGACGAGTATCACCGGATGGCAGAGGCCGGCATTCTCTCCGAAGACGACCGCGTTGAACTCCTCGACGGCCGCCTGATTGCCATGACGCCGATTGGTCCATTACACCTCCACTGTGTCAATCGCCTCGTTGACCTCTTTGCGGAGCGCCTGTATGCCGTGACGCCTCGACCAGCCCGCCTCAGCGTGCAAAATCCGATTCGCCTGAGCGACACGAGCGAGCCCGAGCCCGATGTCGTTCTCCTGACCCCGGAGGCCCCGCAAGATCGCACGCCGGTTCCGGCAGATCTCGTCCTCGTTGTGGAGGTCGCCGTGACGAGTGGCGATTACGACCGCACCGTCAAGGCCCCGCGCTACGCGGCAGCGGGCGTCCCGGTGTACTGGGGGGTGGACCTGGAGCAGGAGGTCGTGGACGTCCGCCGCGAGCCCGACGGCGACACGTACGCCGAGCGCATCCGCTACCGGCGCGGGGACGATCTTCCCCTTCCGGCAGCGCTCCACGTCGATCCGATTCCCGTCTCGGATGTCTTCGCAGAGACGGAGAAAGACTGATCCCACTTGGGCCCATCCGTGATGCGATTGCCCTGCGCTTCAGAGGGGAGCCGAACACGGAGGGAGGCCTTCCCCGTTTGCATGCACTCCTGCTGTTTTCCTGTCTGCAACGCCTGCGTTCCATGCCCGACTACGACATCGAGAAGATCGACGACTACCGCTGGCGTGTCCCGAAGACCGGCGCGATGCGCGTGCCGGCCATCCTGTACGCCACCGAGCCGATGCTGAAGGACATCCTGTCGGACAATGCGCCACAGCAGGCCGCGAACGTCGCGCACATGCCCGGCATCGTGAAGGCGTCGCTCGCCATGCCCGACATCCACTGGGGCTACGGCTTTCCCATCGGGGGCGTCGCCGCGTTCGACGCCGAGGACGGCGTCATCTCGCCGGGAGGCGTGGGGTACGATATCAACTGCCTCTCCGGAGACAGCCGGGTTCTGCACGCCCACGGGTACACCCGCGCGATCGCCGAGATGGAGACGACGTGGAATGAGGAGGACATTTCTTGCCACGACCTTGACACATCCACGACGCACTCGACGACCGTTGCGGCTTACATGAAGCGCGAGCCCGAAGAACCGGTGTATCGCCTCCGGACAACGAGCGGCGACGAAATTGTAGCGACGGCCGATCACCCGATGTGGACCCCCGACGGCATGATCGAGGTCGGTGCGCTCAGTCCAGGCGACCGGGTCGGACGGCATCCATTCGAGGGTGTGCCGTACGAAGCGCCGGGAGATGCCATCCTCGTCGAGGCCGAGGACATCAGCGACGTGCTGGTGGAGCAGGGAAAGGGCGCGAGCGGCAACGCCACCGGACAGGTCCTGCGGTACCTGCGCGACCGCGACCTGCTTCCACTGCGTGCCGATGATCCAAAACTCCCCTATCTGATCAAGATTGCTGGATTCCTCTTCGGAGATGGGACGCTCTATTACAGCGGCGAAGCCGGGAAGGGCACGACGTGGTTCTACGGGGAGACTGCCGATCTCGAAGTCATTCGTGAGGATGTAAAGGCAGCCGGTTTCACGCCGTCTCGGGTTTATGAACGTACGCGCCAGCATGCCATCCAAACGCCGTACGCGGACTATGATTTCGAGCGGACGGAAACGTCGTTTAAGGTCACGAGCACGTCCTTCGCGGCGCTGATGGGAGCGCTCGGGGTTCCCGTGGGCAACAAAGCTACACAGGACTACACAGTGCCCGGCTGGCTGCCGGAGGCCCCGATGTGGCAGCAGCGGCTGTTTTTGGCATCACTCTTTGGTGCAGAGCTTTCCGCGCCGTCGACCCTGACAGACCACGGACGCAACTTTTACAGCCCGACCCTCTCTCTCAATAAGCAAGAAGGGCATGTCGAAAGCGGGCGTGCATTTCTTGCGGATCTTTCCTCGATGTTGGAGGCGTTCGATGTGAAGACGAATGCGATTACCGTCACCGACGTCAATCCGGACGACGACGCGACCGATAGTCATCGACTCCGACTCATGCTGTCCTCTCGCACGGAGTCCCTGATCGCGTTGTGGAGCCGCGTCGGGTTCGAGTACAACGAGAAGCGCTCCTCGCTCGCAATGGCTGCGGTCGAATACCTGAAGCAGAAGCGACGCGTGTGTGAGAATCGGGAGACCGCTGCGGAGACGGCCAGTACGATGCACGCGTCTGGAGTGTCACCGTCTGCCATCTACGCCGAGCTCGAAAGCAAGCACGTCAACCGCCGTTTTCTCGAGCGATCGCTCTACGGAGAGCGGAAGACCGGTGTGCGCGTCAGCTCCGCGTTCCCCACGTTCGAAACGTTCTGCGAGGATGTTCTCGACGGGTTGAACGGGAGCGGAATGGTATGGGCCACTGTGGAGTCCATCGAGCCGGTCGACCTGGAGGCGGAACCCGGGGATTCGTACGTCTATGACCTCACGGTACGTCATGACGACCACAATTTTGTCGCCGACGGCTTCGTCGTCTCCAACTGCGGCGTCCGCCTCATGTCCTCGAAGCTGACGAAGGACGATCTCGCTCACCACGACGTCGAACGCCTCGTCGACGCCCTCTTCGCGCGCGTTCCAACAGGCGTGGGCTCCTCCGGCGCGCTGCGCGTGGACGAATCGACGCTGCGCCGCGTGCTGCAGAAGGGCGCGCCCTGGGCCGTCCGCGAAGGCTACGGCTCCGACGCGGATCTCGACGTGATTGAAGAAGGCGGACAGGTCGACGGCGCCGACCCCGACGCGGTGTCGAGCCGGGCGCGCGAGCGGGGGCTCGACCAGATCGGGACGCTCGGATCCGGTAACCACTTTCTGGAGGTCGGTTACGTGTCGGAGGTCTATGACGAGCGGGCGGCGCGCGTGATGGGCCTCGACGAGGGCACGGTGACCGTCATCATCCATTCGGGCTCGCGCGGCTTCGGCTACCAGGTGTGCGACGACGCGCTGTCGGACATGGACCGTGCGATGAACACGTACGACATCGATCTGCCCGACCGGCAGCTTGCGTGCACGCCCATCTCCTCGCCAGAGGGGCAGAACTACATCCGCGGGATGCGGTGTGCCATCAACTACGCGTTTGCGAACCGGCAGGCGATGAGCCACAACACGCGGGTCGCCTTTGAGGAGGCACTGGACGTGACGCCACGCGAGCACGGCCTCTTTACGGTGTACGAGGTGGCGCACAACATTGCCAAGTTCGAGACGCACCGCGTCGACGGCCGCGAGCAGGAGGTGTGCGTGCATCGGAAGGGGGCCACACGCGCGCTGCCGCCGGGCCATCCGCTCGTCCCCGGGCGCTACCAGACGGTCGGGCAGCCGGTGCTCATTCCCGGCGACATGGGCCGCTACTCCTACGTCCTCGTCGGCACCGAGAAGGCGATGGACGAGACGTTCGGCAGCACGTGCCACGGCGCAGGCCGCCAAATGAGTCGCCGACAGGCGCGCAAGACGGCGGGCAACCGAAACATCACGGCCGAGCTTGCGAACGAGGGCATCGTCGTGCGCGGCGAGAGCAGCCGTACGGTCCGCGAGGAAATCTCGGAGGCCTACAAGGATGTGGCGGACGTGGTCGACGCCGTGGAGGGAGCAGGCATCTCGCAGGCCGTCGCTCAGCTCCGTCCGCTCGGCGTAATCAAAGGGTGAGGCGTGTGGGCGTTTTGCTCTGGATGCTGCGGACGCTTCGGATACCGTGGAGACGGACGGCGTGTAGTCCCGACTCCCGAGCGAGGTTCGTGCTTCCGATTCTGGAGTCTCTGGGCGTCCGGAGCCTCTGGCGCGTCCGCAACACGGCCGGTAACGATCCGGCGGCGCTTGAGGATTCGTTCACCGCTCCACGCCCTGGCGGACGCACTCACCACGCGATCGACATTCCGGCGGCGCAAGGCACGCCGGTTGTCGCGAGCGCCGACGGTGTCATCTTGAAAACCGCGACCGAGCGCCTCGGCGGCCGCGTCGTCTACCAGCTCTCCGCGGACAGCATGCATGTCTACTACTACGCCCACCTTGCCCGCGTCGAGGCAACGGTGCAGAACGGAACGCGCGTCGAAAGCGGTGACATCCTCGGTACGGTGGGCACAACAGGCAACGCTCAGGGGCCGCATCTGCACTTCGCCGTGTGGGCGCTCGACGATCGGAAGCCGCCCTGGGCCGATCGTCCCGTCAACCCGTACCTCCTGCTCGCAGAACCGTGACGTGCTGCACAGTAGCGGGCGCACGGTAGCGGTCAGAAATACGGGTGGAGCTGCTCGTGGCCGTCGGGTTTGACGCCGAGTTCGGCCACGTTCTGCTCGCCTGGATACGGCACCTTGCTGACGCTTACCGGCAGCGCCTTGATCGGCTCGGACACGTCCGCCATGCGAAGGCGCACCGTCGCCGGCTCCATGTCCATCAGGGCGGCCTGGAGGTCACTGGCAAGGCCGGTGCTCTCCGGCTTAAGCACCAGCTTCAGGGAGTAGCCCTTCGGCCGGTCGATGTCGTCGTCGGGATGCGGTGTGGCGCTGATGACGCCCTCATCGATGGCGTCGGTGATGTCCGTGAAGGCCGTATCGTCCGGGCGCTTCCACGCGATGGTGTCGATGGGGCGTTCCATAGTGCGTTCCATGGTGCGATGTAGGGGGGATGGGTCGGAAGGACGCGAACCGGAGCAGGAGGGCGGAGGATCAGGCCGCGGCCAGGAGCACGGCCCGGCGAAGTTCCGACCAGCTCCCCTCGCTTTCTTCCGGATGGTGCGGGTTCTCCTGACGCAGCCATTTCTCGACGGTCGAAAGGTAGACGTCGTCCTCCGCATGGCGCGCCACTTCCCGGTATACGGCTTCAGGCGTCTGGGCGTCGCCCTCCACCATCACCGTCCAGGCGAGCCGGGCGTACTGCTTCGTGCGGGAGGGAACCGTTGCCTCTTCATCGACGGCCCTCGGACCCAGCGCCCGGCGGCGCAGTGCGTGGCTCACCATCTGCTCGCGCACCTCAAGGGCGTTGTATTGGAGTGCATGCCGTACATGCTCGGCTTGCTCCTCGGCCGTCATCGGACCTTTGGTCTGAACCGGCCCTGGGGTTGGCAGCCGCTCATCCAGCGCGTCCATCTCTTCTCGGATGGTCGTGCGCAGCGCGCGCAAGTCTGCGATGCCCATGCCTTCGATCTGTTCGATCACCCGGTCGCGAGCCGCACGGAGGCGGTCGCGCCACTCGGCACGCAGTTGATCAGGAGAGGGAAGCGAGGCGTTGCTCATCGGAGTCGACTGGAAATCCGAGAAGAGCCGTGCGGAAACCACTGCGGGCAAACGGTTCGCGGAGACGACGGTTGCTCGGCGAAGACCGAGACGCATATAGGCTCTGCCTACCGCCGTCCGAGCATGTGACGGAGCGCGGCCTCCAGCCGTTTTCCGCCGAAGACGTACCCTGTGTCCTGCAGACGCCGGGGCACGACGCGGGCGCTCTTGAGTACCATCTCGTCGGCCATCTCCCCGGCGAGGGCACGGACCGCCGACTCCGGAATGTTCAGCAAAGCCGGACGGTTCAGCACGCGGGCCAGCGTCTGCGCGTAGGCATCCATCGACGCGGGGGTGGGCGCGGTGAGATTGACGGGCCCGGCGAGGTCGTCGGTCCACAGCGCGTGGTACAAGCCGCCGATCACGTCGTCGAGGGCGATCCACGGGAAGTACTGGTGGGAGGCGCCGACGCGTCCGCCGAGGCCCAGCCAGAACGCGGGCAGCATGAGTTGAAGCGCGCCGCCCGCGGGACTGAGCACAACCCCGATCCGGGCCTGCACCGTGCGAATGCCCGCGTCCATCGCAGGCTCGGTCGCGGCTTCCCACGCGCGGCAGACCTCTGTCAGGAAGCCGTCGTGCCGCGGCGTGCTGTCTTCCGTCACGACGTCTGTGCCGTGGTCGCCGTAGTAGCCCACGGCCGAAGCCGAGACGAGCACGTCGGGCGGATCGTCGAGCGCGGCCAGCGCGTCGGCCAGCAGGCGCGTGCCGTCGGCGCGGCTGTGATGGATGCGGGACTTTTTCGCCTCGGTCCACCACCCAAAGACGCTCTCGCCTGCCAGGTGAATGACGGCATCGACGGCCTCCAGCTTCTCGGCTTCGACGGTGTTTGTGCGCGGATTCCACAGAATCTCGTCCTCTCCGGCCGGGTCGGAGCGCACGAGCCGCTTCACCGCGTGGCCGCCGGTCGTCAGGAACGGCACGAGCTGCGAGCCGACGAGCCCCGAGGTGCCGCTGACGGCAATCGTGAGGCGGCGCCCGTCCGGGTTGTAGTGCTGGTGCAGGGCCAGATCCCGCGTCGTGGTGCGGTGCCGGTACGCAAACTGGCGCCGGAGCTCGGGCTCCAGCAGGTACGGCGCGGCGGCGTCCCCGAGCGATCCGCCGGGCAGCGCGTAGTCGATGTGATCGACGAGCGTCGAGGTGTCGTCGCCGCTCGGCTCGAAGCGGTGCGTGTGGCGCCAGTGTGCAAACGGACCCTGCACCTGCGTGTCCACAAACTGCCGCCCCTCGATGACATCCGTGTGCTCGGCGACCCAGCGCAGCGCCAGCGGCCCCGGCCCGATGCGGATCACGGCCCGATCGCCGTCGCGGATGCCCTCGAACCGCTCCAGCCGGACCGGCGCCCACGGCGGCACGAGCCGCTGAAAGGCCCCGGGTCGCGCGTGCCAGGCAAACGCATCCTCGGCGGAGACGGAGAGGTCGGTGCGGAATTCGAGCGTGGACATGGGGGTTGGGGACGGGGGCGTGGGGGAATGGGAAAGTGGGAGAATGGGGGAGTGGGGGACGAACGCACCGCTCGGTGGCAACGCCCACACGCCCTTACGCCCAGCCGCCCACACGCCCTTTCGCCCCCCACGCACGCCATTACCGGATCGTGTCGTAGGCGGACAGGGCCTCGTCGCGGGCGTCGCTGTGGTCGACCATGGGCGCTGGATAGGAGCCGCCGAGCGTGATCTTGGCCTCGCGCAGCACCGAATCCGGGGCCTCCCAGGGTGCGTGCAGGTGCTCCGTCGGGAGGGCGTCCAGTTCGGGGACGAACCGCCGGATGTACGTGCCGTCCGGGTCGTAGCGCTCGGACTGGCGGACGGGGTTGAAAATCCGGAAGAACGGCTGGGCGTCGGCGCCGGAGCCGGCGGTCCACTGCCAGTTGAACGTGTTGCTGGCGAGGTCGGCATCCACCAGGGTGTCCCAGAACCAGCGCGCGCCATGCCGCCAGTGCAGCATCAGGTCTTTGGTGAGGAACGAGCCGACGAGCATGCGTACGCGGTTGTGCATCCATCCGGTCTCGTACAGCTGTCGCATGCCGGCATCCACGATCGGATAGCCGGTCTGCCCGCGCGTCCACCGATCCAGTGCCTCGGCGTCGTCGCGCCACGGGAAGTCGGTGAATTTGTCGCGGTAGGTTTCGGTCGGCGTATTCGGGTAGTGATGGAGCCAGTGATACGAGAACTCGCGGAAGACGACCTGCCGCAGCAACGGGCGAGCGTCATCGTGCGCGTCACGGGCGTCGGCCCACTCGGCAACGCGGTGCCACACCTGTCGCGGACTCACCTGCCCGTGGTGCAGATACGGTGAAAGCCGCGAGGTGCCATCGACGTCCGGGCGGTCGTGCGTCGTCTCGTAGCGGCCCAGCACGTTCTGCAGCGTGTACTCGATGCGCGCGTGGGCTCCGGCCTCCGTGGGCGTCCACGTGGCGCGGAGCCCGTCGGCCCAGTCGACGCCGTCGCGCGCCTCGGGCGTCAGGTCGAGCGCGTCGAGCGAACGGGAGTCGGGCCAGGCGTCGGGCGCCGGGAGGGCTGGGATGTCGAGCGGCGGTCCTGTGCGCAGCCGATCCTCCCTCCGCACCTTCTTCCAGAACGGCGTAAAGACGTGGTACGGCCCGCCGGTTGTGGTTTCCACGGCGTCCGGATCGTGGAGGAGGCGCGACTCGCACGCCCGCGTTTCAATGCCATCCGCGTCGAGCGCGTCCTGCACCCGACCGTCCCGCGCAGCCAGATCCGGACGGTAGCGCCGATTCCAGACGACGCGATTCGCGCCGGTGGTGCGGACGAGCTCCCGCAGCGTCTCCAGCGACGGTCCTGTGCGCAGGATCAGGCGCGAGCCGCGGCTGCGGAGCGACGCGTCGAGGTCCGCCAGCGCGTGGTGCAGCCACCAGGATGCCGCGCTGCCCGGCGGCCATTCGCCTTCCTCCTCCGGCGCCCAGATGAACACCGGCACCACCGCGCCGTGCTCCGCCGCATCCACGAGCGCCGGATGGTCCCGCAGTCGCAGGTCGTAGCGGAACCAGACGAGAGTGACGGGAGCGGTGTTCATGGATCGAATCGTTTGAGGCGGGGAATGGGGGAGTGGGAGAATGAGGGCGTGGGGGAATGGGAGAGTGGGGGACGAGCGCACCGCTGTTACACAAAATCTGTTGCACTCCCGCCTCAGCCTCGCGCCCACACGCCCTTCCGCCCAAACGCCCGGAAGCTCACAGTTCTCCCTGCTCCACGAGCGCGCGGATGTCGTCGACGCGGTCGGCAATCGCCTCCAGCTCGGCGTCAGACTTGCGGCGGACGTTGGCGAGCTGGAAGTTCATCCGGCGGTTGCCGGAGAGCGCGTCCTGGTGCCGGTCGAGGAAGTTCCAGTAGAGCGTGGTGAACGGGCAGGCGTCGTCGCCTGTGGCGGAGCCCTTGTCGTAGGCACAGTGCTGGCAGTAGTTGCTCATCCGGCCGATGTATTTGCCGGAGGCCGTATACGGCTTGCTGCCGACGATGCCGCCGTCGGCGTAGAGCGCCATGCCGATCATGTTCGGCGCGGAGACCCACTCCCAGGCGTCCACGTACATCGCCTCGTGCCACGCGTTCATCTGCTGCGGGTCGACGCCGTAGAGCAAGCCGAAGAGACCCAGCACCATGAGGCGCGCGATGTGGTGCGTGTAAGCGTGCTCGGCGACCTGTCCCGCACACTCGCTGAGGCAGCGCATCTGCGTGTCGCCGGTCCAGTAGAAGTCGGGGATGTCGGCGGTGGCGTCCAGCGCGTTCTTCTCGACGTACTCGCTGCCGTGGAGGAAATACACGCCCCGCACGAACTCGCGCCAGCCGAGCACCTGACGGATAAAGCCTTCGACGGCGTTGATCGGCGCGTCGCCGTCATGGTACGCCTGCTCCGCCGCGTCGACGACGGTGCGCGGGTCGAGCAGTTTCAGGTTGAGCGCAGCCGACAGGCGCGAGTGGTAGAGAAAGGGGCGCCCGGTCCACATCGCGTCCTGGTACGTGCCGAACGTGGGCAGGCGATGCTCGATGAAGTCCTCAAGGGACTGGCGTGCCTGCTCCGGCGTGACGGGCCAGCCGAAGCGGTCGAGCGAACCGGGGGCATCGGGGAAGGCGGGCGGCACCGTCTCGATCACGTTCTGTGTGACGGCGTCCGGGGCGAACGTGATCGGATCAGGGGTCATGCCCGGTCCGTCGGCGCCGAAGCTCTCGCGGTTGGCGTCGTCGAAGTTCCACTCGCCGCCGATCGGGTCGCCGTCGTCTGTCAACAGCACGTCGTAGGCGCGACGCTGCTCGCGGTAGAAGTACTCCATCGTAAGCTCCTTGCGCCCGTCGGCCCACTGCTCGAACGTGTCGTGCGTCGTCAGAAAATGGTCGTCGGCGTAAACGTCGAGCGGAACGCCTTCCGCGTCGCACGCCGCCTGCAGGTCGTCCAGCAGGCCGAGCCGTCCGGGTTCTGTAATCCGCACTCGTTCCGGCGCGTGCTCCGCTATCTGCTGGCCGAGGAAGTCCGCGGCGTCCTCCGCCATGTCGTTGGCGTCGGCCCTTTGGTAGTGGACCGTCAGCCCTCGTTCACGCAGGTCGTTGCGGAAGTGCCGCATGGCGCTCAGTCCAAGCACGAGCTGCTGCACGTGCTCGTCGTAGCGCCCGCGATTCGTGTCCGCCTCGGTCATTGCTACAGCATCCTGCGCAGGGTCGAGGTCGTCGAGGACGGGGGCGCTCCGGTCCAGCTGGTCGCGAAGGACGAGGCACAGCGTGCGCATAGCGGGAGTAGGGGATGGAGAAAGTGGAAATGGGGACGAGGGCGACTCGCAGTGTTTGCGTGCCCCTCCACGTCATGCCGTACGCCCCACGCGATCCAGGCGCCGTCGAGGCACGGTGAGCCCGCCGTGTGCGGGAGACAGCAACAGGGACAGCGACTACGTCCGCACGGTGCCCAGTCCGCCGTCCACACCGATGACCTGGCCGGTGACCCAGGTCGTGTCGCGGTCGAGCAGCCAGCAGACAGCCGGCGCCACGTCCTCGGGTTGCCCGACGCGGCCGAGGGCGTGCATCTTCTCGGACTGTTTGCGGCCCGCTTTGCTGCTCAGGATATCGCTGGACATGCGCGATTCCACGAGGCCCGGCGCCACGGCATTCACGCGTACGCCGCGCCCAGCATACGTCGCGGCCGCGGCCCGCATCAGTCCGGTGACTCCCCCCTTGGCCGCAGCAATCGCCTCGTGATTCTTGAGGCCGGTGCGGGCAACGGCCGAGGTCATCAGTACGATGGAGCCTCCCTCGCGCATCATCGCCCGGGCACCGGCTTTCACCGCGTTGAATGCCGTGTCGAGGTTCTTCGAGACCTGCGTCCGATACTCGTCGACGCTTGTCAGGTGGGCCGGCTTGAGCAGGATGGAGCCGACAAAGTTGACGACACCGTCGAGGCGGTCGTACGTGTCGGTGGCGTGCTTGACGGCGCTCTGGACCTCATCAAACTGCGTGGCATCGAGCGGAAACGCATCGCCGTCGGTTTCGTCGGCGAGCGCATGCACGTCGCTTTCGGTGCGGGCACCGAGGACCAGCTGCGCACCGTCATCGGCAAGCCGGTGCGCGACCTCGGAGCCAATGCCACCGGTCGCGCCGAGAAGAACGTACACAGGAGCAGAATCAGCGTCGGCCATATGCGAAAAGGGGGATGGAGCAAGAAAGAGAGAGTAAGGATCGATCCATTAGAAGAAGCAGCCGGCGCCTTGATTCCCCGGCAGACTGATATTGGCGGATCGTTACGGCGCGTGCGTTGCGGGTTGGGCGTTG
>CAYFSC010000013.1:15923-29998 GCA_964345695.1 uncultured Rhodothermales bacterium
GTATGGGCGTGGGGGCGAATCGCGGCCATGAATCCGAAACCAGAAACTCGAAACTCCGAACTCGGAACTCATCCGGGTGGGGGAAGGACGGCATCGAGGACGTGGATGACGCCGTTGGCTGCTTCTGCGTCGGCGGCGAGTACGGCTACACTGTCGACCCGGACGCCGCCGCCGGTCTGCTGAATGCGAAGCCGGCCTCCGGCCCGTGTTTGCACGGATCCGGCGCGCACGAGTCCCCGGCTGAGGAGGCGACGGGGCAGCAGATGGTGCTCCAAGATGACGCGAAGGCGGTCGTGTCGCTCCGGCGCCAGGAGGTCGGTCATGGTGCCGGGCGGCAGCGCGTCGAAGGCGGCGTTCGTCGGAGCGAACACCGTGAAGGGCCCTCCCTGCGCCAGCTCGGCGGCAAGCCCGGCCGAGTCCAGCGCTGTCACGAAGGTGGAAAAGCGGTCGTCGGTGTTCAGAACCGCGAGGAGAGACGCCGTGTCGGCAACGGCGGAGATCGATGCGCCCGTCGTCCCGCCGTTGGCGGCCGGGGACTCGGCATCGCCGCAGCCGACGAGGACGAGAAGAAGCACCGCGGCGGAGAAGAGCGGGCGAAGCATGGCAATTATCAACCGGATCATTAGACGCGAACCTGCTCTTGTTCCTGGTAGAGGCGTTCCACGATAATCATGTGCGGAAGCGTCATCACGCTGATGAGGATGAAGAGTAGCGCAATCATCTGGTCCTCGCTCCCGAACGACTGCGTGGCTGTGTAGAGGCCGACGAGGCCCGCAAAAGATACGAAGGTGTAGAGCGCGGCTTTCCGGTAGAACCCGGGGAGCGAGGTCGGGTCGTTGCGGCGGTGGAAGAAGCGAAGCAGCTCCAGAATATGGCCGAGGGAGTGCCACAGTCCGAAGTAGACCGCAAAGGCCACGAGCGGATGGACGAGAATGAAGAGTCCCGAAAGAACCGCGGTGGTGACGGCTTCGCGCCAGGCGCCGTCCGGCGCGTCCACGTCGGGTGAGAACGCCGTCCCCCCGAGCACGGCGACGTGCTGCCCGACGAGCACGGTCAGGAGCAGCGAGCGGTGCCCAGTCAGCAGGTCCCACTGCGCGATCTGCACTCCGGCGATGGCCTCAAAGATGGGGGCGACGGTGTAGACGTGCGCCGCAACTGGAAGCCCGATGAGCAGGAGGCCACGCGAAAGGTACAGGAGGCGCGCCCGGCCCGGGTTCAGGTTCCAGTAGGCCAGGTCGGCCTGCCCGAAGTGGTACATCGTCATCAACAGAAACGCCGCAAGGCACCATGCGGGCACGACGACCCACAGCGCGCCGTAGAGAGCCATGAGGGCCAGGTAGAACCCGTAAAATCGGGATTGATCGCGCCAGGAGTCCGACAGCCCGTACAGCTTGCTGGCCACAATGTGGTCCACGGCACCATGCGGAATGCCGGTGAGAACGACGGCAATCATCAGCACGATGAACGCGGTGGGGCCTCCCGAGAGAGAACCGCCGAGAGCCAGCACAAGGGTTCCCAACGTGGCTGCCACAACGGCCGCGTACACACGAGGCGAGCGAATCGATGGATCGGACGGAGAGGGCACGATTCGACACTTGGGTGTTGAGAAAAGGCACATGCGGAGGCCGGCGACGGTGCCGAGACCGACGGGTCCAGCCTGTCTCAACGTACAGACTGGAGCTGCGGCTGTCCACTTCCTCACGGGCCCGTTACGAGCATGGTTTCTGCGGCCCGAGATTCGGTCTGAAAGCCCGCACAGAGTGAGAACACTCGCTTAGCGGACGCGTTGCACCTCTTCGAGACGTACAAATCGCATTTACCATCACCGAACTACACAGCGTCGTGGCAAAAGCGAAAGAAGGAGACGAGGTCCAGGTCCACTACACCGGAAAACTCGAAGACGGGACGGTGTTTGACACCTCGGAGGACGGCGAGCCGCTCAATTTCACGATCGGTGAGAACCGGGTGATCCCGGGATTCGAAGAAGCCGTTACCGGGATGGAGCCGGGCGATTCCAAGACCACCGAGATCGATCCGGAACAGGCGTACGGCGAGCACCGGGAAGACATGGTCATGGAGTTGGAACGCGACCAAATTCCTGAAGGCGTTGATCCGCAGGTGGGACAACAGCTGCAGCTGCGCCTTGAAAACGGGCAAACAGTGCCTGTGCTCATCACGGCCCTCGGCGATGAGTCCGTCACGATCGACGCCAACCATCCCCTGGCAGGACGGACCCTGGAGTTCGAGATTGAGCTTGTTGACGTGGGAGAGGGAAGCGGTGACGAGGGTGGCAACATTGTCACCCCGTAGGATTCTCTCCGGCATACGGTACCCTTGCCCCTGTGTGGCCTCCTGCTGCACAGGGGTTTTTTGTGGGCGGAGCCGACGCAGGCCTCCGGCCAACCGCTGCAACGCAACCTGCTTCGTGTCCTCCAGAAGCCTCGAAGCCGCCCATTTCGCCGCGATTTTCACCGGGCGCGGGTTGCTGCATTCTGCCCACACGTCTAGATTTCAAACAATCCTGCCCGAACGGCTCATTCGTCTGTCTGTCAACGCAATCCCTCTGGTTCCATGAACGTTGCTGATCCTGAATCCCGCACTGCTCCTGCCGACGGCAGCCAGCGCCTGTACAACTTTTCGGCCGGTCCGGCGGCGCTTCCGGAAGAGGTCCTGATGGAAGCAAAAGAGGAGCTTCCGGTGTACGACCACGTGGGGGCCTCGGTGATGGAAATCAGCCATCGGTCGCCGGCCTACGACAAGATCGAGGCTGCGGCCCGCGATCACCTGCGACGCCTGCTCGGCCTGGGAGACGACTGGCACATCCTCTTCCTGCAGGGCGGCGCCTCGATGCAGTTCCACCAGGTACCGCTCAACTTCCTGCCCGAGGACGGCTCGGCCGACTACGTGGTGACCGGGCGGTGGGGCACCAAGGCCATCCGCGAGGCGCGTCAGGTCGGCTCGGCTCGGGTGGCGGCAACCAGCGAGCCGCACCACTTTTCGTACATTCCGGACATCGAGGACTGGGACCTCGATCCCGACGCAGCGTACGTGCACGTAACCACCAACGAGACGGTCAACGGCAACCAGTTTTCGGAAGACCCGAACCTGGACGTGCCGGTCGTGACGGACGCGTCGAGCGAGTTCCTATGCCGCCCGATGGACCTGGAGGGCTACGGCCTCATCTACGCAGGGGCGCAGAAAAACATCGGGCCGGCCGGTGTGACCGTCGTGCTCGTGCGCGAGTCGTTCCTGCACACACGCAAGCAGCCGCTCCCGACGATGCTGGACTACGGAACGCATGCGGAGCGGCGTTTCAACACCCCGCCGGTCTTCCCGATC
Organism: uncultured Rhodothermales bacterium; assembly: GCA_964345695.1. Lineage (GTDB taxonomy): Bacteria > Bacteroidota > Rhodothermia > Rhodothermales > Salinibacteraceae > CAYFSC01. The sequence goes on from CAYFSC010000013.1 coordinate 19,263, forward strand.
TACATGGTCGAAAAGGTGGGGCGCTGGCTGCGGGGACGTGGCGGTCTGGAGGCCATCCATACCATCAACCAGCGCAAGGCCTCGACGCTCTACGACCGCATCGACCGCAACGACTTCTACATGGGCACCGTCGAGCCCGAGGATCGCTCGATCATGAACGTCACGTTCCGCCTGCACGACGAGGACCTGGAGCCGGTTTTCCTGAAGCAGGCCGAAGAGCAGGGCCTCATGAGCCTGAAGGGCCACCGCTCCGTCGGCGGCATCCGCGCTTCCATCTACAACGCCATGCCGGAGGAAGGCGTCCAGGCGCTGGTCGACTTCATGGACGAGTTCGAGCGTACCTACGGATAAGGCGTCGACTTCGCTTCCCGATCCGGGTGCAACGAGAAAGGGGCTGCCCGCCATCGAGCGCAGGCAGCCCGTTTCTGTGTGCCTCTCGCGCTGAGGAACGTGTCGTCCAGCATCTTCACGACGTGTGCCAGCGGTAGCGGTCGCGCAGTTCGGGATCTCGGCTTCGCTTCATTATCGTGCCGCATTTCTCGCAGTAAAAGACCACCTCCTTGACGGGGGCCGAGATGCCGAGCATGAAGAAGAACCCGGAGGTCCATCCGTAGCGGGGCTCGACCGTGACGCGGGGATGGTCGATGTCGTTGCCGCACGAGCACTCCTTGAGGTCCATGTTCACCTCGACGGCGCGCCGGGGCAGCGTGCCTACGGGGGCAGTCGGTTTGGGGGCGTCTCGGTTGGCGCCCGAGACGGCCACCTCGCCATCTCCGGCCGGGACGGGTTCGCGCTCGGTTTCATCGCCCTCGCGCCACCACGCCTCGAACTCTTCTTCGACCTGCTGGTCTGGCTCCTGATCGAAGACGTACCGATCGGCCGACCACGGGCCGTAGCCGAAGACGAAAACGACGCACAGCAGAAACAGGACGAGCGCAGAAAACTCCAGCGATTGGTTGGCCGTGAGCAGCCCGGCCTCCAGGTGCACCAGGAAGACGGCGCCTGCGAGGATCGGGATCTGGATCAGCGCGGCGATGCGCGTCAGCAGGCCGAAGGCGAGCAGCAGCCCGCCGATCAGGTGCGCGAAGCTTACGTAAGCCGCCACCCCGGCGGATGCCAGCGAGAAGTTGGACAGGTCGACCACAGCGCCAATTCCTTCCGGCGTCGCGATGAAGAGGACCCCGCGCACGAACAATCCAATGCCCAGGTAGATGCGAACAAGGTCCAGGACTTTGTCCCGGTTCGCATTGATCCAGTCGACAGCGGCTCGGTACATGGACATGGTGGGTAAAGCGCAAGTGGAACAGGCGTCGGGGTAGGTGATGCGAAGGCCCTCGCTTGTTCGCAAGCCTGCTCGCAAGCCAATGTGCCTTCACATCCACTCCGTATGGACAGACGGTGAATACGTTGCGAAGAAGTCCACGACGGTTCGGATTGTTACGTTAATGCCGTTCCGCATCTGTCCCCCTGAGGTCCGCGCGGTGTGGGCGAAAGACCATTTACGGCTCGACGATAACCCACCCGTACATCTTCGCCCCTTCGTGCGGGATGCAGAAATACTGGTAGGTGCCGGGCGTCTGGAAGGTGTACTCGAAGGTCTGGTCAGGGTCGAGATTGCCGGAGTCGAAGGGCTCGGCCCCGTCCGGCAGCTGAACGCTTCCGTCGACGGTGGCTTCGCTGGGATCGGCCGTGACGGTGTGCATGATGAGCGACGAGTTCTCCCAGCGAACCGTCTCGCCGACCTGAACGCGAACGGTGTCCGGCGTGTACTTCAGCATGTTGGTCATGCCCACCACGGCTGCCGGATCGTCTTGCACGGACGAGGCGCCTGGCGGAGGCATCAGGCCGAGGACGAGCACCACCGCGGCCGCGAGCCCCGCCGCTCCCAAGGATGACACCGACGGAACGAGCGAGCGAAGGGAGGAAAGCCAGTGCATAGGCGAGAGCATTGCGAGCAGAGAGAGACAGCAAATCATCACAAGGGTGCCCCGGCCGATTGCAGGACGGCCCGCCAGGACCGCCCTGCAAATCCATCGCCGAAGATACGTGGACCGCATGCGAAGACGTTACGGCCCGGCGGCTGCCGATGGACGGCCCGCCGCGCAGTCCTTGCTACTGCCGGTCGCTGCTGATCTCCAGATTCTCAAACATGACGTGCCAGAACGGGAGTTCCTTGCCATTCGGCAGGGAAAAGCCTGTCGACACGTTGTTGTGCGTGAACTTGTGCTCCCCTTTCACCGGCATGAAGGGGGCCACCATCAGGTGAAAGTGGCGGCGCGTAGGGGTCACCTCGCTGTCTTTCACGAGCTTGTAGTCCTCGCCGCGGACATATTCGGTGAGCATGCCATGTACGAGGCGCGGCTTGTCGACCACTTCCCCATTCTTGAGAACGGCACCCATGCCCCAGAAAGCGGCGTACGTGTATTCGGTCGGCATCAGCGGGGTGCCGACACCGCTAAAGCCGTGCAGGATGTGGTTTGTGACGACGCCGCCGAAGGTCGGGAACTCGGCACCGGCGGTGGCCAGCATCTCGCAGCAGCGCACTTGGTAGGTGTTTCCGTTCTGATCTTCCCAGCTCGCCTTGAACTGGACCTGATCGTCGGAGGAGGCGGCATCGGTGGCGGTGGCGTCGGTGGCCTGCAGCATCATCTGCCCGTTCGCCATCGCCATCGACTTGTTGCCGAAGGGCGTCGGGCGGTCCAACTGCGTGAACTCATTGCTTCCGGTATTGCGGAAGGGGATGGGAACACCGGTCATCCCGGGAGTGCCCGCAAAGGCACGCGGCATCTCGGGCGTTCCGAACACATCTTCGTCCAGTTGACGCTTGGCGGGAAGGGCCACGAAGACACCGCCGCTGTTCTGCTGCACCGTAAACGAGATGGGACCTCCCAGCAGTTCGAACGGCTGTTCGACGTTGCGATGGGCCGCCAGATAGCCGTCGGCCTCATTCATCTCCTGCAGCTTCTTGATCATTTGTTTCTGCTTCTCCGACTGCGCTTGAGCCGGCAGCACCGCAACCGCGAAGAACAGCATCGCAAACAGGGTCCCGAAGACAGTGGACGAGGAGCGCGATACTTCAACACAGGGTAGCATGGTGTGGAAAGCGTTGATCGAAGGAACGTATGAACTTTACTGCTCGACTTCACTGTTGGATAAGATGCCAGGGTCGTTACAAAAAACCGTCCTGTGCTGCAGCGGCGGTTGGATCTGGAGGGCACGTCGCCGCCGCCGAATGGGTGCCGCCGGCTCGTTGAAAGCAGACGGGATGCAAACAAATCGAGCCGCCCGTCTTATCAGAACCCTCGATTGTTTCGTCTCGCGAGTATGTGCACGCAACCCATGACCGATTCTCCGCTGTTCCCGGATCTGCCCGACACGGCCCGATGCTGGATCTACACCGCCGCCGAGCCCATCGACCCGTCCACCCAGGAGGCCCTGCTGGAGCCGGTCGAGGCCTTTCTAGAAACCTGGACGTCTCACAACCGGCCGGTGCGAGGCGCGGCCACGGTGCTGTACGATCGCTTCCTCGTGCTGGCAGCCACGCTCGAAGGCGAGGGCGACATCTCGGGGTGCGGCATCGACGCGTCCACCCGCGTCATCGATGAGGCCGCCGAGGCCCTAGGCATCGAGTGGGCACCGTCTCTGCACGTCACCTACAGACAGGCGGACGGGACGGTCGAGACGCTGTCCCGTTCGGCATTCCGGGAGCGTGTGCAGCGTGGGGACGTCTCGGCGGAGACGCCTGTGTTCGACCCGAGCGTGACGGAGCTGGGAGCGGTGCGGTCGGGCGCGTTCGAGCAGCCGGCCGCTGCGTCCTGGCACGCCCGCGTCTTCCACATTCCGGAGCCGGCGTAACCAGCCTGCCGGTTTCCCTTCCGGTCGAGGCGTTCTGCATCCAAGCACGCACCGCTCATGAATGCCATGGCCACCTGGTGGGATCGCCTGGTGCAGTGGCTCGTCCAGCTCGATCCCTCCCAGCGCGAAATCCTGCTCGCGTCGATCGCCCTGTTTATTGTCGTGGCAGTGGGGACGTTTGGGTACGTGCTTATCGAAGGATGGTCGTGGATGGACGGTATATACATGACGTTCATCACGCTCTCGACCATCGGGTTCGGTGAGATCAATCCGCTGTCGCCGCCCGGGCGCGTCTTTACCATTTTTCTGGCCCTCACTGGCATCGGCATTGTCACCTTCGTTGCCGCGCGATCGGCCCAGCTTCTCCTTGCCAGCGAACGCCTCCGCGAACGCCGCATGATAAACCGTATCGAAGCGCTCACCGAACACTACATTATCTGCGGACACGGTCGTGTCGGGAAGCGCCTGGCCGAAGACCTGCGTGAGGCCGACCGTGACTTCGTCGTGATCGACTACGCCGACGAGGCCGCCGAGCAGATGCGAGATGCGGGCATGCTCTACGTGCAGGGGAAGGCCGAGGACGAGGAGACGCTCCACCGTGCCGGCATCGACCGCGCCCGCGGGATCATCCTCGCGCTGCCAGACGACAGCGACAACGTGTTCGTGACACTGACAGCCCGCGAGATGAACCCCGACGTGTTCATTCTGGCGCGCACCGTGGACCATCGCAACCGCAGCAAGCTGCTCAATGCCGGGGCCGACAAGGTCATCGCGCCGAGCGAGGTCGGGGCCGACCGCATGGCCCAGGTCGTGCTGCGGCCCAACGTCGACACGTTCATGGAGCGCGTCCTGAACGCGAGCGCACTCAGCCTCCGCATCGAGGAGGTCGAGGTGCAGCCGGGAGCACCGCTGGACGGCCAATCGCTGGCGGAAAGCAACTTCCGACAGCGGTACGACGTGATCGTCATTGGCATGATCGATCAGAGCAAGGACGGCGCGATGACGTTCAACCCCTCGCCGAAGGACCGCATTCAGGAGGGGGACGTTCTGATTGTGCTCGGCGGCCCCGACGTGATCCGGTCGTTGCGTATCGAGGGGTGCCAGCCGTAACGCCGGAAACTCTGCCCCGGGTGTGTGGATTCCCGTACGGTCCTGCTCCGAGTCTTTTCTTCCTACGATGATCCGACCGCTTCGCCTTATTGCTGTCCTCGGGCTTCTCCTGGGGATTCTCCAGCCGGTGGCTGCTCAGGGGTACTTCGACCAGTACGAGATTGAGGACCTGCTCTCGCGCCGGGCCGAAGACCTGGACGCCATTCCGTCGGTCTACTACGACTACCTGGTGCTCGACCACCCGAGTGGCAACAGCGTGATGGCGCGCAACGCGCTCTACAAGCGTCTCGGAGACGGTGATACGCAGCTCGGGCGCAAGCGGGGTCAGCTCGTCGAGCTGCTCAATCGCGTCACCCTCGAGAACGTCGCGCTCGGCGACACGCTCGTCGTGCCGACCGAGTTCGAGCTGGACTTTCGGGCTTACTCCCCGTTTCCGCGCTACTATCCCGGGGCGCGCAGCCTCGGCAAGCTGTTCGTGATCCACAAAACCATTCAGGCCTTCGCGGCCTACGAGCACGGGCAACTGGCGCGCTGGGGCATTGTGAACACGGGCAATCCCGATTCGACGGCCACGCCCACCGGGCGCTTCAACTTCAATTGGAAGCAGAAAGAGCGCGTCTCCACGCTGAGCCCGCCAGGCGAAGAGTGGCGGATGCACTGGGTGTTCAACTTCCACGCAGCGCGGGGCATTCACATCCACCAGTACGTGATGCCCACGGGCGGCCCCACGAGCCACGGCTGCGTCCGACTCGTAGACGCCGACGCCAAGTGGATTTACGACTGGGCCGAGCCGTGGCGAACGACCAATGGTCACATCGGGCCGGCGTCGGGACGTGGGAAGCTTCTGGATCCGGGCACGATGGTGCTCGTCGTCGGCGACGACCCGGCAGACGATCCGCAGCCGTTCCGCTACGCGGAGCGGTATCCGGTCCTCAAGCGCGTCACGCTTCCGTCGGATCCGTACTCGGTTCCGGCCGGCACCAACCAGCAGGAAATGTGGGATCGCGTTCGGGGAAACCAGGCCTCCGCCTCCTCACGCTGAGGAATCTGTCGTCAGGCCATCGACTTCTACGCACCATCACCCGCGCGGTACGACGCGGCGTTGTGCACCTTCGCACGCGTCAAACTCGAACTCAAGCGTGGCGTGTTCGATGCCGAAGTCGTCGCGCATGTGGGTCTTCATCTCGCGCTTGATCCGCTCCATGGCGTCCAGGTCGCGCTTCTTGACGACGACGTGTGCCTCGCAGGCCGTCCGGTGCTCGTCGAGCTGCCAGACGTGCACGTGATGCACCTCGCACGCGCCCTCGACGCTTTCCATCGTGTCCACGAGCGCATCGAAGTCGAAGCCGGGCGGTGCGCTCTCCATGAGGATGCGAGTGGTCTGGCGGAGCATCTGCGCGCTCTGTGCCAGGATGTAAACGGAGATCGCCGCCGTCAGGAGCGGGTCCACGACGTGTAGGTCGAAAAAGACCACCAGCACGCCGCCGACGATGACGCCGAGAGAGGCCAGGGCATCGGCAACGATGTGGACGAAGGCGCTCCTAATGTTGAGGCTGCCCTTCGACGACCGGTACAGCAGAAGGGCCGTGCCCACGTTCGCCACGAGGGCGATGCTGGCGACGATAATCATGAGCTGCCCGTCGATGACGCGCGGGTCCAGGTAGCGCTCCACCGCTTCCTTCAGCAGGTAGAGCGCAATGATCACGAGCGTGACGAGATTCACGAAGGCCCCGATTACTTCCGCGCGTCGGTAGCCGAAGGTACGGCGCCGGTCGGGATCGCGAGTCCCGATCTTGCGGGCGTACAGGCTGATGCCGAGGGACCCGGCGTCGTTCAGGTTGTGCGCCGCATCGGCGAGAAGCGCGAGGCTCCCGGCCCAGAGGCCGGCGATGAACTCGGCAACGGTAATGCCCAGGTTCAGCACGATGGAGAGAATGAGCCGCGTCGTGCCTGCGTCGTCATCGTGGCTGTGCCCGGTGCCGGGGGGGCCGTGAGCGTGCGAGTGGCTCATCGTATGAGGCGAGTCGCCCTCTTTTTACATATGATCATTTGTTCATGTATGGAGAATAGCCGCGGAACGAACACGTGTTCCGTGGATCTCCCTCGGTGATGCTTGGGGCCCACGCGGGCCCAAGACTGGAGCGGGGGCGGAGGAGGGTTCCTTTGTCCGGTTCCCCGTCGTTCTCTCTTCAGGGGGCCTCGGTGCCATGCGAGAGGGCGTTCTCGAGCATCTCCCGCACGTGGTCGTCGGCCAGGCGGTAGTAGACGTGGCGCCCGTCGCGCCGGTTGGTGACGAGGTTCGCACCGCGCAGCACGCGCAACTGATGGCTGATGGCGGACTGGCTCATGCCGAGGGCGTCCACGATCTCGTGCACACAGGCCTCGCGTCCGCGCAGCAGGCACAGGATGCGGAGACGGGTTTCGTCGGCGAAGCCCTTCAGGATCTGCGACGTCTGCGAGACGATCCGCTCCTCGGGCAAGGCCTGCGCCAGCGGCTCGTCTGCGGCACACGTTGTGTCGAGCTTGTTCGCGATGCCGTCACCTGCCATCGGTCTGCGGTTCTGTCGAGAAGGCACGAACTGCGGTCGTGTCTCCTTAAACGCTGGGCCGCAATCCGTTCCAGGCGGTTCGCCGAGGACCGATGCAGGAGGCGTGCACACTCCCGCACGAAGCGGCCGGGGGAGGTCGAACCCGCGCCTCCAGACGATGCGAGGCATCGCCCTGAACGTGTCCTTGAGGAGAGACAAACGTTGGGGGCCTGGCGGGCGACGGTTACTCGTAGGTGGCCGGAACGGCGGAGTTGGGCAGTTGCTTCATGACGGTCGTTTCGCGGAAGACCTCCGCGTCCTCGATCGGGTTGAAGATGCGGGTCACACGCGGCAGCCACGACGCGCTGTCCCACGAGAAGTACGTGATGATGGCTTTGCCCACGATGTGGTCCATGGGCACGAACCCCCAGAAGCGGCTGTCTTCCGAGTTATCCCGGTTGTCGCCCATCGCAAAGTAGTAGTTGCCCTCGAAGGTGTACGTGGACGTTTCTTCCCCGTCGATGGCGAAGGTGGAGTCGGTCATCTGGCGGGCGCTGTGCCCTTCATAGCGCGTGATGATCGTTCGGTACGCGGGCCAGTTTCGGTCCGTCAACTGGATGGTTTCGCCCTTCTTGGGAATGTACACCGGCCCGTAGTTGTCGGGCGTGTAGCCACGGTTGGGCGGGTACATCATCGGGCTGTAGTTTTGACTCTGCGTGACGTACGGCCGCACGCTCTCGACCCAGCTCCACCCGCTGACCTGCTGAATGGCACTCGGGGTGGCCAGGACGCGCACCTGGGTGGCGCTCTGCGTCGGCTCCATCTCGGTCACACCGGCCGCTGCGAGCTGGCTCCGTGAAATACGATATCGTGCGTCCTTCTTGTTGACGGCCCAGTACTGCTGCATCCCGTGTCCGAGAGGCAAAGGATCGCCGTTGATGTGCACCACCTTGCGCCGCACAGAAAGGCTATCGCCCGGCATGCCGATCACGCGCTTGATGTAGTGCAGCTTCCGGTCGATGGGCTTCTCCGCAGGGGGAAAGTTGAACACGACCGGGTCGCCGCGCTGCACTTCGGTGAAGCCCGGCAGGCGCGTGTATGGAAACTCGATGCCGGGTATGTAAATCGACGTGAGTGGGATGCCGAGGGTGAGCGGCAGGCGCGTGCCGTAGTGCAGTTTCGAGACGAAGAGGTAATCGCCAACGAGCAGGTTCTTCTCCATCGACGGCGTGGGGATGCGGAACAGGTCGAAGAACAAGGTCCGCACGATGAGCACGACGATGACGGCAAAGACAAGCGCCTCGGCCCACTGGCGGATCGGTCCTTTCGCCTCGTCGGCGTGGGAGGCGGTACGGCGCGACCGCTCGCGGGCGGCCGAAGATGCGGTCGATGGATCAGCCAAAACGACTTGGACAATGAGTGAAGGGGGCGGCAGCGGAAGGCGAGGAGGCCGGGCCCGCTCCGGGTCCCGGCGTGCGGGGGCAGGTCAGCGATCCGGCGGGGGCAGGTTTCGGCGCGGCGGCGGTGAGCGCGGCTGGGAGGACGACTCGGTGTCGGTGCGCGTAGTGTCCAGCACAGGCCGTCGGTGCGGCGTCGTGGCCGAGACCGCGATCGGCGTGCGGAAAAAGGCGGTGCCGTCGAACCCCGTCCGATACCACTGCTCGGCCTCCGCGTCATAGAAGTAGTCCACGTACGGAGCACGTGGGGCGTGGCGCAGTGTATCGAGGAGAGCCCGGCGGAGGGTAAACAGGCTGTCGCGGTAGCGCGCGTCGGTCGATACGATGACGCCCCGGCCTTTTGGCCCGCTTACGTCTGTGACGACCACCGGGAGGGTGTCGTTCACGATGAAGCGGTACTCGAACTGCACGTGTGCGTCGCGCGGCTCGCGCAGATCGAAGTCGCCGAGCGTCTCCGTCGGACTGCCGAACGCCGCCTGCATGCGGGCGCGCAGGTCGCGGGTTTCCGTCGTGTCCAGAAACGTAAAGCGCCGGCTCTGGCCCAGGTAGGCCCACTCGGTATCCGCAAAGGTGGTGTCGAACCAGGTCCGCTCCAACTTGCGCACGACGCGGCGGTCGGTGATCAGGAAGCCGGACGGCTCGGGGGGCGGTTCCTCCGGGGGCGTCACGATCAGCGTGTCGAGCGGCGTCGGGATGCGAACCGCCGGCAGCGTCGGCACACCCGGCTCGTCGGCGCGAAGCATCCGGTCGGACAACGCGCGGAGGCGGGCGGCCCGGTAGCGCTCAATGAGCGTCGGAGACGCCTCGTGTGCTGTCGAATCCTGGGCCTGAGCAGCAGGGGGCCCGGCGGGCAGCCCGAAGAGCGCGGCAAGCACCAGTAGCCAAAGGCGGCGGACAACAGGCCGAAGGCCGCGGAAGCGCAAGCCCCTTGCACTTCTGTCGTCAGCCGCCGACCGAGGGCGGGCTGGACATGTGAGAGGGGAGCATGCCATGAGGGGGCTGCGGTTGCACTGAGTCGAATCCAAATCCACCGTTAACCATCCTCATCCATCGACAGGATTGCAAGGAAGGCCTCCTGCGGAACGTCCACGCTGCCGACCTGCTTCATCCGCTTTTTGCCCTCTTTCTGCTGTTCCCACAGCTTGCGCTTGCGCGTGATGTCGCCGCCGTAGCACTTGGCCGTCACGTTCTTCTTCTGCGCCTTGATCGTTTCGCGCGCCACAATGCGCCGCCCGATGGAGGCCTGCACGGGGATCTCGAACATCTGCTTCGGAATCAGCTCCTTCAGCTCCTTCGTGAGCTTGCGACCCACGTCGTAGGCCTTGTCGCGGTGCACGATGGTCGAGAGCGCGTCGACCGGGTCCTCGTCCACCAGAATGGTGAGCTTGACGAGGTCGCTCTCGCGGTACTCCAGGAATTCGTAGTCGAACGACGCATAGCCGCGGCTGACGCTCTTGAGGGTGTCGTAAAAGTCGAACACGATTTCGGCCAGCGGGAGCTCGTACGTGAGTTGCACCCGGTCGGAGTCGAGCCAGCGCTGCTCGCCGTAGATGCCGCGCCGGTCCTCGCACAGCTGAATGAGGTTGCCAATGTAGTCGCTCGGCGTGATAATGTCGGCCTGCACGTACGGCTCGTAGACGGCCTCGATGTCGCCGTAGTGCGGCATCTCCTCCGGACTGTCGACCGCCACCATCTCCGTCTCGTCGTCGCCCGGCTCCTTCGTTTTGACCTTGTACTCGACGTTGGGCACCGTCGTGATGATGTCGAGGTCGAACTCGCGGTCGAG
>CAYFSC010000014.1:0-9381 GCA_964345695.1 uncultured Rhodothermales bacterium
CTAGGACCCGCCGCAGGCCGGACACGGGCCGCTCACCATCTCAGTCCTCGACATTGTCCATCTGCGCCTTCTGCAGCTGGCCGCTGAAGTCGATGTAGCAGGTCTTCGTTTCTGTGTAGAAGTCGAAGACCTCCCAGCCGCCGTCCCGGTGCCCGTTTCCGGTGTCTTTCACCCCGCCGAAGGGCATGTGTGCCTCCGCACCAATGGTGGGGCCGTTGACATACGTAATGCCGGCCTCCAGGTCCTGCATGGCACGGAAGGAGTGGTTGACGTCTTGCGTGTAGATGGACGAGGAGAGGCCGTATTCGGTATCGTTGGCGACCTCTACCGCCTCCTCGTACGACTGGATCGGCAGGACCGACAGGACCGGCCCGAAGATCTCCTCCTGGGCGATCGTCATCTCGGGCGTGACGTCGGTGAAGACGGTGGGTTCGTAGAAGTAGCCCGCGTCGAGACCGTTGCCCGTGGCCCGGTGGCCGCCGAACGCCAGCATGGCGTCGTCCTCCTCGCGCCCCACGCGAACGTAGTGCGTCACCTTCTCCAGCGCGGCTTCGTTGATGAGCGGGCCGACATCGACCCCGTCATTCAGTCCGTTGCCGAGCACGAGGTCGTTGGCGGCGTCCTCGATCATGCCAATGAACTCGTCCTGCACTGCCTCATGACAGATGAGGCGGCTCGTGGCCGTGCACCGCTGCCCCGTCGTGCCGAACGCGCCCCACAGCACCCCTTCGAGGGCGAGGTCGAGATCGGCATCGTCCATCACGATCATCGGGTTCTTGCCGCCCATTTCCAACGAGCACTTCTTGTTGAGTCGGCCGCACGTCTCCGCAATTCTTTTGCCAACCTCCGAAGACCCTGTAAAGCCGATGGCGTCGACATCGGGGTGCTTCACCAGTGCTTCGCCTGCCGTACCATCGCCCTGCACGAGGTTCAAAACCCCTTCGGGAACGCCGGCGTCGAGGAAGGCCTCTACGAGAAGCGCCCCCGAGTGGGGAGCGAGCTCGCTTGGTTTGAACACCGCCGTATTGCCGGCAGCGAGCGCTGGAATCAGCTTCCAACTTGGCACCGCGACGGGGAAGTTCCAGGCCGTGATCATCCCGCACACACCGACCGGGCGCCGAATCGTCATGTTCATCTTGTCGGGCAGCTCGCTGGGAACGGTCTTCCCGAAGAGGCGGCGCGTTTCGCTGGCGGCGTAGTACGCCGTGTCGATGGCTTCCTGCACGTCGCCCTTCGTTTCCTCCAGGGGCTTGCCCATCTCGCGGGTCATGGCCCGGGCGATGTCGGTTTTGCGGTCGGTAAGGACGTCGCCCAGCGTTCGCATGATCTTGCCACGGTCGGGAGCTGGGCGGCTCGACCAGGACGCAAACGCCTCGCGGGCAGCGTTCACGGCGGCGTCCACGTCGGCGGGGCCGCTGGCTGGAAACGCCCCGATCCTGTCGCTGAAGTCCGCCGGGCTGAAGTCATCGAACGACTGGCCAGCCACGGCATCCTGCCACTGGCCGGCAATGTAGTTTTGGTTGCGTACAGAACTCATAGAAAGGCAGCAGTTCGTCCAAGGAAACAGGCAGAGGAAAGGGCGAAACGACCGGCTCGGAGAACCGCTTCCGGTCCCCCGCAATTCGCCCCAACATATCAACGGGGGACGTTCAAGGTCAACGGTTTGCGCAGCTTTCGAACGCAGAACGGGCCTTTCCGGGCAGCCTCCCCGCGCCTGGTGAAAGCCGCCGAGAGATCTGAGCCCGCTTTTCGGCACCGACCGTTCCGATTGTGAACCTTGGATCCGCCTCGAAGTACAGAGGACCTGGAGCATCCGCTTCTTCTCAAATCTTTCCTGGCCATGCAGCCTTCAACCGAGACTCGTGATTTGACGGCGTACATCTCCTCTCGTGTCCGTTCGACGCCGCCCAGCGGCATTCGCCGGTTTTTTGACATTGCGGCGAACATGGACAACGTGATCTCGCTCGGCATCGGAGAGCCGGATTTTGTCTCGCCTCAGCCCGTCATTGAGGCCGGCATCGAGTCGCTTAAAAACGGCGAGACCAGCTACACCTCGAATGCGGGCATTCGCGAACTGCGCGACTTGATCGCATCCGACTACGCCGACCGCTACGGGGTCGACTACGACCCGGAGGAGGAGGTCATTGCGACGGTCGGCTGCAGCGAGGCCATGCAGCTTGCGATGCAGACGCTCGTGGAGCCGGGCGATGAGGTGCTCATCCCGGAGCCCTGCTTTGTATCGTACGGCCCAGCGGCGCGGTTTGCCGGCGGCGAGGTGGTGCACGTTCCTACCTCCGTGGAGCACGACTTTCAGGTGACGGCCGCCGATATCGAGCCGCACGTCACGGATCGCTCGAAGGTGCTTTTCATCGGGTACCCCAACAATCCGACCGGGGCGGTTCTGGAGCGGGAAACTCTCAAGGAAATTGCCGACCTGGTCGTGGAGGAGGACCTGATCGTCATCAGCGACGAGATCTACGACCGTCTTATCTACGGAGAGGCGTACGAAAACGGACACGTCTGCGCGGCCTCCTTGGACCGCCTCCGCGACCGAACCATCGTCATTGGCGGATTTTCCAAGAACTACGCCATGACTGGATGGCGCATCGGCTATGCCTGCGGGCCCCGGCCACTGCTTCGGGGGATGTACAAGGTGCACCAGTATTTCGTGATGAGCGCCCCGACCATGAGTCAGATCGGCGCCATCGCTGGAATGAAATCGGCCACCGACGCCGTCGAGGCGATGCGCCAGAGCTACGATGAGCGTCGTCGCACCATCGTCGACGGATTGAACGCAGCGGGGTTGCCGACTTTTGAACCCCAGGGCGCCTTCTATGCTTTTCCCGACATTCGGCCCACGGGGCTGTCGTCCGAAGAGTTTGCGCAGCAGCTCCTCCGCGAAGAGCGGGTGGCGTGTGTGCCGGGCGACGCCTTCGGGCCCAGCGGCGAAGGCTTCGTGCGATGCTCGTACGCCACGGGTCTGGAGCAGATCGAAGAGGCCGTCGCTCGCATCCAGCGCTTCACCGATTCGGTGATGGACGGTTCGTAGAGCACGCCGTTGCTCTGGGCCCGTCTGACGTCCCAAGAAAGAAGCAGTTGGGGGCGCACAGAAACGGACTCTCAACCTCGCGTATCCGCAACAGAGATCATGCTCAAAACCGCGGTCACCGCTGTCATTTCGGTCGCGCTGCACGTCTTGCTCGGCTGGATGTGGACCCTTGGTGCAGGTGTCGTCGGCGGCCTCTGGGCGCAGCGAAACGGATGGCTCGTCGGTGGGGCAGGCGTCGGGCTGGGATGGGCCGCTGCCGTCATCTACAGCTTGTGGGTGGCGCCGGCATCCATGCGCATTTTGCTGGACACCCTGGCCCAGCTGTTCGGTCAAATGTCTGGAAACTTTCCGGATGGACTCGTTGTTGGGGCCACGATTTTAATCGGTGCCGTGCTCGGGGCGCTGGGCGGCGTGATCGGTGCGCAGCTTCGCCCCCAAGCGACTCCGGCAGACGTGTCAACCGCGGAGGCAGCGCCGCTTCACCCTTCCAACGAATCACGAACGTAACCTCATGAAAGAATACTCGGACGAAGATCTGGAACGCCTTGCTGAGCGCGTTGAAGCGCTCGGGGGCTATCTTTGACTTGGCTGAACGCCGCACTCGTGTCGAAGAGCTCAACCAGGAGCGCCTCGACCCGTCCTTCTGGGACGATCCCGACCATGCCCGAGAGGTGGAGCAGCAGATCGCTCGCGAGAACGAGTGGATTGAAGCCTGGGAGGATTTAAAGCAGCGGGTCGAGGACATCCAGACCCTGCAGGTGATGGCGGAGGAGGAAGACGCCGATTTGCGAGAGGACATCGTGGCCGAGGCCCGTGTTCTGGAAGAGAAACTGGACGAATTGGAGCTCCGTAGCCTCCTCGATGATGAGGACGATACGCGCAATGCCATCGTGACCATCAACCCGGGGGCGGGGGGGACCGAAAGCCAGGACTGGGCCGAAATGCTCCTACGCATGTACATGCGATGGGCCGAGAAAGAGGACTTCGACGTCGAAATGCTCGGCTACCAGCCGGGCGAGGTGGCCGGCATCAAGAGCGCGAGCATCAACGTGGCGGGCAAGTACGCCTATGGGTACCTCAAAGGTGAATCAGGGGTGCACCGTCTCGTGCGCATCTCTCCCTTCGACTCCGAAAGCCGCCGCCATACGTCCTTCGCCAGCGTGTTCGTCTACCCCGAGGTGGACGACTCGATCGAGGTGGACCTGAGTCAGGGCGAGCTGGACTTTCAGACGTTCCGCTCCGGCGGAAAAGGGGGGCAGAACGTGAATAAGGTCGCCACCGGCGTTCGGCTGGTGTGGGATGGGACGCTTTCCGATGGCGAGGAGGTCACCATCACCGCCGAGTGCACCGAGGAGCGCAGTCAACTGCAGAACCGGCGCCGGGCCCGCACGATGCTCAAAAGCCGCGTGTATCAGGCCGAGCGTGAGATCCGCGAGCGTAAGAAAGAGAAGCGTGAGAGTCAGAAGAAGAGCATCGAGTGGGGGAGTCAAATCCGCTCGTACGTACTGCATCCGTACACGATGGTGAACGACCATCGAACGGAAACGAAGGTTAACAATGCGGAAAAGGTTCTCGATGGAGACATCGATGACCTGATTCAGGCGTATCTGACCCACGGATCGAAAACGCAGGAAGAAGCGGCGGCATAGCGAGCGTGTGCTGCAACCGGATCTCCGCGGCAGCATGCAGCAGATGGGACTTTGCTGCGCCTCCGTTTTCTTGTCAGTCCGTTCCAGTTCGCCTGAGCCATCGATTTCGACGTCCTCCCAGCCGTACCATGCGATATACCTACGACTTCCTCGTCATCGGAAGTGGCATTGCCGGACTCAGCTACGCCCTCCGCGCTTCGAAGCACGGGTCGGTGGCGCTTGTGACGAAAGACGACGTGAGTGAGGCCAACACCACTTACGCGCAGGGCGGGCTGGCCGCAGTGATGGACGACGGAGACTCGGTTGCGAGTCACGTTGAGGACACACTGGTTGCCGGAGCGGGCCTGTGCGATCCGGAGATTGTGGACGCGGTGGTGCGTGAGGGACCTCGGCGCGTGCAGGAGCTCATCGACATGGGGGCTGAGTTCACGCGTGTCAACGGCAACGGGCCGCTACATCTTGGGCGTGAAGGGGGGCACTCGGCCAACCGGATCGTTCATGCCGCCGACACCTCTGGGTACGAGGTGGAGCACACCCTGCTGGACCGGGTGAAAGATCATCCGAACGTCGATGTGCTGGAGCATCATTTCGCGGTCGATCTGATCACCGAGCACCACCTCGGCCAGCACATCACCCGCGTGCGTCCCGACATCCATTGCTATGGCGCGTACGTGCTGGAACGCGAAACCGGCACAGTCCACACGTTTCTCGCCAAGGCGACGATGCTGGCTACAGGCGGGTCGGGGCAGATCTACCGCCACACCACGAACCCGGACGTGGCGACCGGCGACGGTGTTGCCATGGCGTACCGGGCCAAGGCTCGCATTTCGAACATGGAGTTTGTACAGTTTCACCCGACCGCGCTGTACCATCCGGAGGGCGACAGCTTCTTGATCTCGGAGGCGGTGCGCGGGGAGGGGGGCACGCTGCTGAACCAGTCAGGCGAACGCTTCATGCCAGACTACGACGAGCGGGCCGAGTTGGCCCCGCGTGACATCGTGGCGCGGGCGATCGACGACCAGCTCAAGCAGCGGGGCGAGGAGTACGTGCTCCTCGACATCTCGCACCAGCCGGCCGAGAGCATCCGCGAGCATTTTCCCAACATCGCATCGACCTGCCAGTCGTACGGCATCGACATTACCGAGGAGCCGATTCCCGTCGTGCCGGCCGCCCACTACCAGTGTGGAGGTGTGCAAACCGACGCCGTGGGCCGCACGACCATCGACGGACTGTTCGCGAGCGGCGAGGTGGCCTGCACCGGACTGCACGGAGCCAATCGTCTCGCCAGCAACTCGCTCATCGAAGGTCTGGTGTTCAGCCAGCGCGCCGTGGAGCCAAGCGTGACGTATGCGTCGGCGCATGACTGGTGCCACGACGTTCCCGAGTGGGATGATTCGGGTACCGAGCAACCGGGCGAACATATTCTTATCACTCACAATCGTGACGAGCTGCGGCGCGTCATGTCCGATTACGTGGGCATCGTGCGCTCCGATGTGCGACTGGAGCGGGCACATCGCCGGACGCGCCTGCTTTACGAGGAAACCGAAGATGTGTATCGACGGTCGGTCGTGTCGCAGGACCTTTGTGAACTGCGCAACATGATCGCCGTCAGCTACCTGATTGTAGACTGTGCCCAACAGCGGAAGGAAAGCCGCGGGCTTCACCACACGGTTGATTACCCCGAGTCGACAGAGATGGAGCGCCGCCCCACGTTTGTCTAGGGGCTCCAGTTTAGGGTCTCCAGCCAATCTTCGCAGCCTCCGCCCCCAGCGGACGTTTGAGGGAGAAACAACCCCTGCCCCCGGACGTTTCTGCCGATGTACGGTCTGATGTGTGGTGTCGAGCCGTGCTCGATGAGAAAAGGGTGGCTGCCGACGCCGCCCTTTTTTGTTGCCACGAATTGAGATCGCAACCGCCGGCGTCACGTCGGGGATCGCACCGCAAGGTCCCGACCGTGGAGCGCTCGTTCCCGATACCGGTCGGGATCGGGCGTTTTTTGCAATGCCCCCGGTTTCGGGCTCCTCCCACGACGGGAGCCCCGAGGTCGGGTCCGGTCCGTTTGAACGCAAACTGCTGAGACGCGATGGCTACACAATCGACAAAGCCCAAGACGCTTGCCGATCGCATTCGTGCGCTTACAGACGAGGTGCTTACGGGCACCGACTACTTCCTGGTGGACCTGAACGTTCGGGGCCACAAAGGGACGCGCGTCGTCGAGGTCTACGTCGACGGCGACGAAGACTTCGGCCACGACGACCTGGCCACCATCAGCAAAGAGATTGGATTCCTCCTCGACGTTGAGGATGTTGTGGAGGGAAGCTACAACCTCGAAGTGTCCTCGCCCGGTATCAAACGGCCTCTTCAGGTTCCGCGCCAGTACCAAAAGAACGTTGGCCGCACCTTGCGCGTACGACATGAATACGATGGAGACGAAGACATCGATGTCGGGACGCTCGTCCGTGCCGACGACGAAGAGATCGAAATTGAGCTTCCGTCCAGCAAATGTCTCATCATACCGTACAACGCGATAACCCAGGCCCGTATTGAGCTTCCTTGGTAGGGGGGTGCTTCCGCGCCCACGTGCCGATCGCCGAGGATTGACTGAACCTAACCGACGACACCGACTATGCGAAGTGAAGACCTCGTTTCCTCATTTGGGGAGATTGCCCAGGCGAAGGAGATCGATCGGGACACGTTGCAGATCATTATCGAAGACGTCTTCCGGGCGATGATCCGCAAGCGGTACGGGGCCGATGATGCGTTCGAGATTATCTTCAACCCCGACCAGGGGGACATCCAGATCCTGCACATTCGAGAGGTTGTGGGGAACTGGGAAGTGGAAGATCCAGTGACGCAGATTAAGCTTACAAAGGCGAAGAAGATCGACGAGGACTTCGAGGTTGGCGATGAGGTAGCCGATGAGGTCGACATCACCGACTTCGGGCGGCGCGCTGTCATGACGGCCCGGCAGACGTTCCAGCAGCGCATTCGCGATATCGAGAAGGAGCAGATTTATGAAGAGTATTCTGAGCTGATCGGCGAGATTGTGGTCGGGGAGATCTACCAGGTCCGCCGTCACGAAACGCTGCTCATGCACGAGGGCACGGAACTGGTGCTCCCCCGCAGCGAACAGATCCCGAGCGATCACTACCGCAAGGGCAACATGCTGCGGACGGTTGTGAAGAAGGTCCGCCGCGACGCCGGGTCCGACCCGCAAGTGGTCGTTAGCCGGACCGACGAAGTCTTCATGGAGCGCTTGTTCGAGATCGAAGTGCCAGAGGTATACGACGGCATCGTCGAGATCAAGAAGGTCGCTCGGATCCCGGGCGAGCGAGCCAAGGTCGCCGTGACGAGCCACGACGACCGGGTGGATGCCGTGGGAGCCTGTGTCGGCGTGAAAGGCGTGCGGATCCACGCCGTCGTCCGCGAGCTCTCCAACGAAAACATCGATGTTATGGAATGGTCGGACGACCCGAACGAGCTGATTGCTCGGGCGCTGTCTCCGGCCAACCCGACCAACGTGAAGCTGAATGAAGAGGCGGAGCCCCCGCGCGCCCGGGCCGAGGTGCCTGACGACGAGGTGAGCCAGGCCATCGGCAAGCGCGGCATCAACATCAAGCTCGCCTCCAAGCTTACAGGATACGAGATTGACGTCTATCGCGAGATCCCGGCAGACGAGGAGGACATCGACATTGAGGAGTTTGCCGACGAGCTCGACGAGGAAACCATCGACAAGCTCAAGCACATCGGGTGCGACACCGGCAAGGCGGTGCTGGAGCTGTCTCCAGGAGCGCTGTCGCGACGGGCCCACATGGACCGCGAGACAGCCAAGCACGTTTTGGACGTGATCGAGACGGAGTTCGAGAAGGGGCCGGGTGTGCTGGAGTCGATCGAACGCGGCCGGTTTACCGTCGAGTCCGTCGACCAGCCGCCTGAGGATATGGATTCGGCCCAGATGAACGATACCGACCCCGCCAACGTAGCCGATACAGCCCAACGAGGTGCCGAGCCGGCCAACGAAGAGTCCGATGCCGCCACCGACACGGCTGCAGAGGCCACGGAGACCGATGACGACGACACGACGGAGGACGATCCGGAGCGTACGGAGGGTGCCGATGCGACCGATTCTCCAGTCGGCGCGTCGGAGGAGGAAATGGAAGAAGAACCTGAAGTATAGCGACGCGAAATCGCGTGATCGGGAGGCCCGCCCTGATCGCGATCGCAGGCTAATTGAGCAACAACATCAACCTATATGGCGACGAAGGAGAAGACGTTTAAAAAGAAGCTCTTTAAGGTCGTACGCGAGCTAAATGTATCGCAGGATCGCGTCGTCGAGTTTCTGGAGGAGCAAGGGTACGACGATGTGCTCTCGGGATCCGGCCTTAACGCAAAGATCACCGACGAGGAGGCCTACCTCGTTCTTCGGGAGGAGTATGCCGATGATGCCGAAGCGGCCGCCCGCGTTCGAGAACTTCGTCAGGATCAGGGAGCCTCAGGTGACGGCGCCAGCCGCGACGAGGTGCAGACGCTGAGCGAAGAGAAGGACGACGACGAGCCGGTTCCCACGGGTGCCGAGGAGGAGGAAGAGACCACGCCCGAGGCCGATGAAGCGGTCGCCGAAGAGGAGGCTCCGTCGGAGCCCGAGGCGACGACCGTGGAGGAAGCGTCGGAGTCTGCCGAAGA
>CAYFSC010000014.1:9481-29852 GCA_964345695.1 uncultured Rhodothermales bacterium
GGAGTCTGCCGAAGAGCCGGAGTCCGCATCTGACGAACCCACTGGCGCTGAGGCACCCTCCGCCGAAAAAGAGCCCCCCGCTGTGGACGCGGAGACGGAAGATGCTGCTCCTGCACCAGCGGCGGAAGGCGAGACGGCCCAGGAAGATGCGCCTTCCACGGAGCCTGAACCCACCGCAGAAGAAGCCGAGGCTACGGCCGAGTCTCCTGATGCCACGGACGAAGCCGGCGAAGAGGCCCCGGTCGAGGCCGAAGAGTCAACTGATGGAGTGCCGGAGGCGGAGGCACGGAAACCTGAGACAGAGCCCGAGACAGTAGAGGCGGAAGCGCCGTCAGAGGCACCCGAAGCCGCTGCAGACGAGGCCGACGTCGCTGAGCCTGCACCGGCTGATGAGCTGCAGCTCCAGCCGTTGCCGGACACACTACAGGCTCACCTCGACGGGATCACTTCTTATGACATCGCATCGGTGGAGGCGATCGATGAAGCTGAGATCGGCAGCATGGCGGCTGCTGTTGCCGAGTCTGCGGCCAAAACTGCTGAGGATGACGACAAGACGCTGAAGGCGAACCGCTACCGGCTTTCGGGTACAAAGGTGGTCGGCAAAGTGGACGTCAACAAGCTGCAGCGTCCGAAGCGCAAGCGCAAGCGCAAGAAGAAGAAACAGTCCGAAAAGAAGAAGAAGCAAAAGAAGAAAAAGAAGCAGAAGAAGCGGAAGCAGAAAAAGAAGAAAAAGAGGGGGCCGGACGAGGAGGACGTCGAGCAGACCATTCAGGAGACCCTGCAGGAGCTCGAACAGGGCGCCAGTCGCGAACGGCAGCGTCGTCGCCGTCGTCGCCGCGAGCGCCACGAGCGCGAACGCAAGCGCCGTCGCGAGCGCCGGAAAGAGCGCGAAAATATCCTAGAGGTGACGGAGTACGTCACGACTGGTGAGCTGGCCAACCTCATGGGCGAGCCCGTTCAGGATGTGATCAGTACACTCCTGGAGTCGGGCATGATGGTGTCGATCAACCAGCGTCTCGATCGCGAGACGATCGAGTTTGTCGTCGACGAGTACGGCATGGAGGCCGAGTTCATCGACGAGTACAGCGAAAGCGCGATCGAGATTGAAGACGACGATCCGGAGGACCTGGAGCCGCGTGCGCCGGTTGTCACTGTCATGGGTCACGTCGACCACGGCAAGACGTCCCTGCTTGACTACATCCGGAGCGCCAACGTGGTGGCGGGCGAGGAGGGCGGCATTACGCAGCATATCGGCGCTCACTACGTCGAGCTCACCGACTTCGAGGACGAGGCCATTACGTTCCTCGACACCCCGGGCCACGAGGCATTCACCGCTATGCGTGCCCGCGGCGCGAAGGCGACCGACATGGTGATTCTGGTCGTTGCGGCCGACGATTCCGTGATGCCGCAGACCATCGAGGCGATCAACCACGCGCAGGCCGGCAACGTCCCCATCGTGGTGGCGATCAACAAGATGGACCTTCCTGAGGCCGACCCGGATCGCGTGAAGGCGGAGCTCGCCGAGCACAACGTCCTTGTTGAAGAGTACGGCGGCGATGTGCAGGTAGCCGAGGTCTCCGCGGAAACCGGAGAGGGCATTGACGACCTCATGGAGAAGGTCATCCTGCAATCCGAAATCATGGAGCTTCAGGCGAATCCCGACCGCGAAGCTTCAGGGGTCATCATCGAGAGTCGTCTGGAGAAGGGGCGCGGTAACGTTATCACGGTACTCGTGCAGAACGGCACCCTCAAAGTGGGGGACCCGTTCCTGGCCGGCATGCACAGTGGAAGTGTGCGAGCCATGTTTGACGAGCGTGACAATCGGGTAGAAGAAGTGGGCCCGGCGCAACCGGCACTCGTCCTCGGATGTGACGGCTCGCCGGAGGTAGGCGACCAGTTCGTCGTGCTCGGTACCGAGGGGGAGGCGCGCGACATCGCATCGGAGCGCCAGCGCATCCACCGCGAACAGGAGCTCCGCCGTAAGAAGCAGGTGTCGCTGAATCAGGTCAGCAAGCGCATGGCCGAAGGCGACTTCCAGGAGCTTAACCTCATCGTGAAGGGCGATGTGGGCGGTTCGGTCGAGGCGCTCTCCGACGCCCTGCAGAAGCTCAAGACGGAAGAGGTGGCAGTGAACATCATCCACCGGGGCGTGGGCGCCATCACCGAGAGTGATATCATGCTCGCCCGTGCCTCCGACGCGGTGATTCTCGGCTTCCAGGTGCGGCCGACCTCCGGTGCCCGCAGCGCGGCCGACCGCGAAGAGGTTGACATCCACACGTACTCGGTCATTTACGACGCCATCGAGGACGTGCGCGATGCGCTCGAAGGCCTTCTGGCGCCCGACACCCGCGAGGAAACGAAGGGCCGCGCCGAGGTCCGCGAAACGTTCAAGGTGCCAGGTGTGGGCATGGTGGCCGGATGCTACGTGAAGGAGGGAACGATCCACCGGAACCACAACATCCGCGTCGTTCGCGACGGGGTTGTGATCTACGAAGGCAACATCGGATCGCTCAAACGCTTCGACGACGATGTGAAGGAGGTGCAGAGCGGCTACGAGTGTGGCCTGTCTGTGGCTAACTTCAACGACGTGAAAGTCGGCGATGAGTTTGAGGCGTACGACGTCATTGAGGAGAAGCGTACCCTCGAAGTCTAAGGACACCCACCGGTCGGAGGTCTTGGCCGTGCCTGAGTTCCGCTCCGCGTGAGTTGGACCGGGTGCGGGGCTCCGGATCCAGATTGCGCTGCTTCCATCCCGCCTGCTGAAATTCGTACATCGACTCTCGAAAACGGAAATGAGCATTCGGACCGAGCGCGTCGCTGAGCTGGTACAGCGAGAGGTTGCGACCCTTCTACAACGGAACTATTCCGATCAGCTCAAGCCAATGGTTACGATCACCCATGTGCGGGTGACGCCCGATCTCTCCATCGCTTACATCCACGCCAGTGTCCTCGGTGAAACGGAAGAGCAGCGACAGGCGACGTTCCGGCAGTTAAAGTCCCTGACCCCCGAGATTCGCAACGAGCTTGCGTCTCGGATCCGCCACCAGGTACGCACGATTCCGGAGCTGGAGTTCTTCCTGGACGAGTCGCTGCAGAAAGCCAAGCGGCTCAACAATCTCTTCGACCGGATCCGCGAGGAACGAGAACGGCGCCTGTCTGATGGCAAGCCCGAACCGGAAGCGGAATAAGGGTGGCCTCCTTCCTCGAACGCATCTTTCTGACCCGTGAACGCTGCGGATCAACGCGACATCCCTGAAGAGCTAATCTACAGGTCCGCGCAGGTGCCGCGGAACCTGGAGGACGGGGCTGTTTTGCTGATCGACAAGCCGCGCGGCCCCACCTCTCACGACGTGGTCGATGCGGTCCGTTCGCACACCGGCATCCAGAAGGTGGGGCATGCCGGCACGTTGGATCCTCTTGCGACTGGCCTGCTCATTGTTTTGGTGGCGCGTCCGGCTACCCGTCTGCAACAGGCGTTCATGAACCTGCCCAAGACCTACGAGGGGACGCTGCGCCTCGGAGAAACGACCCCTTCGCACGACGCAGAGACGGAGGTAACCGAATCGCACGATATTTCCCACCTCACGGCGGACGACCTGGAAGCGGCTCGTTCCCAGTTCGAGGGCCCCTTTCATCAGGTACCGCCCATGTATTCGGCGGTCAAGGTTGACGGCGAGCGTCTTTACAAGAAGGCGCGCCGCGGGGAGTCTGTCGATCGACCGCCGCGGCAAGTACGGATTGATACGTTCGCACTAACGGGCTGGACCGGTTCCGACGTCTCCTTCGAGGTACGGTGCTCGAAGGGCACGTACATCCGAAGTTTGGCTCGCGACGTCGGTGAGGCCCTCGGTGTCGGGGCACACCTGGTGTCGCTCCGCCGCACCGCCATCGGACCGTATGCCGTGGAAAATGCGTGGTCGCTCGAAGAACTGCGCGATGTTCTGTAAACCGACTCTTCCGCCGGAGCGCGGGGCCTGTCTTCTGCTGGAATCCACCCATTGACGATGAAGCGCGAGTTCGGCTGGGACGCCATTACACGGGACACAGACTCGGTCGTGACTGTCGGCACGTTCGACGGCGTGCATCGGGGCCATCAGGCCATCGTCCACTACCTGCTGCAACGGGCCGAGGCGCAGGACGGTACCAGCACCCTCATCTCCTTCGATCCACATCCGCGCTCTGTGGTTCACGAGCAACCCGTGCCCTTGCTCACCACGTTGGAAGAGCGCGCTCAGGTTCTTGATCGGCTCGGACTCGACCGGCTCGTTGTCATTCCGTTCACCGAGTCCTTCGCCCAACTTGAGCCCGTGGAGTACGTCGAAGAGGTGCTGGTCGGTCGCATCGGTTTGCAAGAGATTACCATCGGGTACGACCACCGCTTCGGAAAGAAGCGGAAAGGCGATGTGGATCTGCTTCGGAAGCTGGGGGAGACGCACGGATTCTCGGTCGATGTCATCCCCGCTCAGGAGGTCGATCACGAAGTGGTCTCCTCCAGTAAAATCCGTACACTGCTCCAGGCCGAGGGAGACGCGGAGGAGGCCGAGGCCATGCTCGGGCGGCCCTACCGCCTCCAGGGCACCGTGGCGCGCGGTGAAGGGCGGGGACGCCAGATCGGCTACCCGACCGCCAATATTGACCTGCAGGACGCCCGAAAGCTCACGCCCAAGCGCGGCGTCTATGCCGTTCGCGTGGTGCTGCCCGATGGATCCGTGCACGGGGGAATGCTCAACATCGGACGCCGCCCGACCTTCGAGGGCATGGACGTGACCATCGAGGTGCACATCTTCGAGTTCGACGACTCGATCTACGGTGAGACCTTATCTGTTGAATTCCTGCAAAGAGTTCGCGACGAACAAAAATTTGACTCGGCGGAGGACCTCGTCGTGCAACTTTCAGAAGACGAACGTCATTGCAAACAAGCTGTAGAGGCTTTTGACACATCTCCCCGACGAATCCCCGATTCGTCGGCTTCTTGACTTGTCAAACTCCTCCCCGCGAGGACCAGAGCGGTTATCGCGGTTTCTTCTTTAGCATGGCAAAATCTAAAGAGGTACCCACACCGCATGATTACTACCGAACGCAAACAAGAACTGGTTGAAGAGTACGGCACCCATGCCGACGACACGGGCACGCCGGAGGTGCAAATTGCGATCTTCACGGAGCGCATTCAGCGCCTGACGGATCACATGAAAGAGCATCCGAAAGACTTTTCAACGCGCCGCGGGCTGCTGAAGCTCGTCGGAAAACGTCGTCGCCTCCTCAACTACCTGGAGAACAAGGAGATCGAGCGCTACCGCGCCATCATCGACGACCTTGGTCTTCGAAAATAGTGCATCGTGCGAGCGGCGTCTCTCGACAGTAGTCGGGGGAGGCCGCTTTGTTTTTGGCCCTGGCTACGATGGCTTTCGCCACCTGTTGATTGAATGAGACTGACACTATGCAACTAGAAGCAACTACACGAGATATCCAATTTGCCGACGACCGGTCGCTCTCGCTGGAGACCGGTCGCATCGCCAGGCAAGCCAACGGCTCGGTCGTTGTGCGGCTTGGAGACACGATGGTCCTCTCCACGGCGACCCTGAGCGATTCGGTGAAGGAAGGAAAGAACTTCTTTCCCCTGACGGTCGATTACCGCGAGAAATTTGCTGCCGGGGGGAAAGTGCCGGGCGGCTTCATCAAGCGAGAAGGACGCCCTACCGACAAAGAAACCCTGACAGCCCGTCTGATCGACCGGGCGGTGCGACCGCTGTTTCCGGACGGCTTCTACCACAGCGTCCACCTCGTCAACTTCGTGATCTCTGCCGGCACCGAGTACGATGCGGACACCATTGCCGGGGTCGGTTCTTCCGCGGCACTGATGCTGACGGGTGCGCCGTTCGCCGGTCCGATTGCCGAGGTGCGCGTCGGCCGCGTCGACGGTGAGTTCATCATCAACCCGACGATGCAACAGTCGGAGCAGAGTGACATCGACCTGATCGTCGCCGGGAAGGAAGATGCACTCGTGATGGTCGAAGGCGAAGCCGACGAGGTCAGCGAAGAAGACATGATTGATGCCCTCGACGTTGCCCATGCCTCCATCCGGAAGCTGTGCATCGGCCAGAAAGAGCTGGTTCAGGACTTCGGTGAGCCGGAGCCGTTCGAGTGGGAGCAAGACGTGGTGCCCGATGCCCTCGTTCAGCGCATGCGCGAGAAGTTCGGCCCGCGTGTTGCCCAGCACATCCGCGGCCCGTACAGCAAGGAATCGTTCTACGCGGGCATAGACGAGATCAAGGATGAGGCGGTTGAAGACGTTCTTGGTGACGAGAAAGAGACCCCCGAAGGCTACACGGCCGGTGAGATCCGCGACGCCATCAGCAAAGTGGAGTCTGCCGAGATGCGCGAGATGATTGTGGAGGAAGGCCAGCGCCTCGACGGGCGCAACCAGACCGATGTGCGTGACCTCTGGATGGAGGTCGGCTACTTGCCTCGTGTGCACGGATCGGCCATTTTCACCCGTGGCGAGACGCAGGTGCTCAGTTCGGTCACGCTGGGCACGTCCAAAGACGTGCAGGCCGTCGACGAGGTTTTCACCGAAGAGGACAAGTCGTTCTACCTGCACTACCGCTTTCCGCCGTTTTCGGTGGGGGAGGCCAGCTTCCTGCGCGGTCCGAAGCGCCGCGAAATCGGCCACAGCATGCTCGCTGAGCGGGCGTTGCGTCCGATGATTCCGGATCAGGACACGTTCCCGTATACGATTCGCATCAACGCTGACGTCATGGAGTCAAACGGCTCCTCGTCGATGGCGAGCGTCTGTGCAGGATGCCTCGCTCTGATGGACGCGGGCGTTCCGGTGGAGAAGCCGGTCGCGGGCATTGCGATGGGCCTCGTGCAGGAAGACGATGAGACGCGCGTTCTGACCGACATTCTCGGCCAAGAGGATCATCTCGGCGATATGGACTTCAAGATCGCCGGGACACGTGATGGCATCACGGCGTGTCAGATGGATATCAAGATCGCCGGATTGGGCCGCGACATCATGCTGAAGGCCCTGAACCAGGCGCGTGATGCGCGACATCACATTCTGGATGCGATGGAAACCACGCTCGGATCGCCCCGAGAAACCCTGTCGAAGTATGCACCGCGGCTGACGAAGCTCACGATCGATCCGGAGCACATCGGCGCCGTGATCGGCCCGGGCGGCAAGGTGGTCAAGAGCATTCAGAAGGAGACCAACACCGAGATCACCATCGACGAGGAAGATGGCGTCGGGCTGGTCACGATTGCGGCGAAGAACCAGGAAGATGCCGAGGCGGCCATCGAACGCGTCAAGCAGATCGTGGCCGTGCCGGAAGAAGGCGAAGACTACGTCGGCACTGTCAAGACGATTCGCGACTTTGGTGCTTTCGTCGAGATCATGCCGGAGAAGACCGGTCTGCTCCACGTTTCTGAGATCTCGCACGATTACGTCGAGAATGTCGAGGATTACCTCCAGGTGGGCGATAAGGTGAAGGTTCACCTGCTGGAGGTCCGCGATGACGGCAAGATGCGCCTGACGCGCAAGCCGTTTATCTCGAAGGAAAATGGCCAGGAAGACGACTAATCGTTGCTGTCCGGCATCCCAGTCGGATGCACAGTCAACGGCTGTACCCGAAGGCGGGGGTCCAACAAGACCCTCGCCTTTGGCGTATCGTGACGTGACAGGTGGTGCTCCTTCACAGGTTGCTTCTTGGGTGCCTCTTACCCGGGTCGCTGACGTGGTGAATCCGACGATATCGATTTATAGCGCCGAAATCTCGTACTGAGGTTACAGCCTCCATGTACCGTGTCGAACTCCAGCAGTTTGAAGGTCCGATGGACCTGCTGCTGTTCTTTATCAAGCGCGATGAGGTTGACGTCTACGACATCCCCGTTGCGCAAATTGCCGACGAGTACCTTGCCTACGTCCGCCTGCTGGAAGAAATCGATCTCGACGGGGTCGGCGATTTTATCTACATGGCCGCCATTCTCATCCATCTGAAGGCTCAGATGCTGCTGCCCTCGGAGGACGATGACGGCGACGGAGAAGCCGTTGATCCGCGTCGGGAACTCGTTGAGCGGCTGTTGGAGTACGTTCGGTTCAAGGAGGCTGCCGATCAGCTCTCGGCACGGCGCGAACGTCGGAAAGATCACTTTACGCGCGGGGATGCCGGAGCCGAGAAGCAAGCTGTTCAGCAGGCGCACGAGGCCGACGTGGAGGAGTCGGTGATCGACCTGGTCACGGTTCTCGGTGATCTGCTGGAGGCCAGTGAGGCCGAGGAGGACGATGCGGTCCACCAGGTCGAGCCCATCAAGCACACCGTGGAGGAGCAGCAGGCGTACGTTCTGCAGCAACTGGGAAGCGCGTCGAGACTATCGTTCAGGGGGCTCGTACAGAACCGCTCGAAGGGGTTCATCATCGCAACCTTTCTCGCTGTGCTTGAGATGACCCGCCAGCACCGTCTGCGCATTGAGCTGCAGGAGGACGTCACCGACTTCCTAATTACGGCACGCCACGACGACGTCGATCCGTCCGAACTGGGATTTGGCGAGCTGGGACCTGTTTCGGGCGACGGTGTTACGGATCCGGGACCGCGCCCGCCAGAAGGATCTCCGACGTCTTAGTTCTGTTATTGCAAATAAAGATTCTCGCAACGTGACGGACCCAACAGGATCGCAAGGCCCCGCTTCCGAAAATGGGACCCAAAGCGGTTCCTCGAGCGATCACGATTTGGAGGAGGCTGCAGAGGCAATGATCTTTGCGGCCGACGATCCTGTCTCGGCTGAGAAAATTGCGGAGGTGTTCACGGAAGTGACCGGTCGCCCGAAGCCGTCCGCTGACGAGGTGCGAAACGCTCTCCGCCGCTTGAATGACGAATATACCGAGACGGGGCGAGCACTGGAAATCCGCGAATGGGGCGGTGGCTTTCGTCTGGTGACGCGCCAGCCTCTTTCACCATTTGTGCAGGCCCTGCATGTCGGCGAGCAGGAGGTTAGCCTGTCGCGCTCGCTCATGGAGACCCTGGCCGTCATCGCCTACAAACAGCCCGTCACGCGCCCTGAAGTCGACTTTGTGCGGGGCGTGAACTCTGACTATGCCATCCGGAAGCTCATGGAAATGAATCTCGCGGACGTCCGTGGCCGTGCCGACTCGCTGGGCCGTCCGCTCCTATACGGGACCACGGATCGCTTTCTGGAACAGTTCGGCCTCATCGATCTGGACGACCTGCCCACGCTCCGCGAGGTGGAAGAACTGCTGGACGATCCGTCCTTCGACGAGGAGCGGGCCAAGCTTCTGAAGCTGGACGTCGAGGAAGCCACCGACGCGCTCTCGGGCTCCGATGATGGGTCTGATAATTCATCGGCTTCTGATGCGTCATCCGGCACCTGATCGCGCGCTCGGGTTCAACCTATAATCCCTGTTTCACAACGCAGGCCGCCTTCTATCGTTGGGAAAAAGACCAGCGTTCCCGAACGGGAGGTCCAGGCAGCCTGTCGCTGCTAACTTCAAGTTCGACCATGGGAAATCCGCACTCAAGTCGTGACCGCGACGGCATGCGCGTCAACAAATACATTGCCCATGCCGGCGTGTGCTCGCGTCGCGACGCCGATGATCTGGTGGAGCAGGGACGCGTAAAGATCGACGGCGAGACGGTTACCGAACACGGGACGCGAGTGTACGAGGGCCAGGTGGTGGAGGTGGACGACGAGCCGATTCAGCTGGCACCGTTCGACTATCTCCTGCTTCACAAGCCCAAGGACACCATCAGCACGACCGATGATCCCAAAGGGCGGCGCACGGTTATGGATGTCATCGGCATTCCCGAAGCCAACCCGGACGGCCTCTTCCCGGTGGGTCGGCTGGACCGCAATACGACCGGGGTGCTGCTGCTCACCAACGACGGTGACCTCGCTCATCGCCTCATGCACCCGCGGTACGAGGTCTCGAAGATCTATCAGGTGCGGACGAAGAAACCGGTGAAACCGCATGAGATCGATGAACTTCGCCGGGGCATCGATCTCGACGACGGCCCTGCGGCGGCCGATCAAGTCGCGTACATCAATCCCAATGTGCCGACGGACATCGCCGTCGAACTGCACGAAGGTCGCAACCGCCAAATCCGCCGCATGATGGAGGCCTTCGGGCACGACATCGTGCATCTGGAGCGCGTTTATTACGCTGGCCTCACCACCGAAACACTGGAACGCGGCGACTGGCGCCGTCTGAGTTCGCACGAAGCCCAATCGCTCCGCAATCGCGTCAATCTTAACGATTAGAACCTATGGAGATTAACACGGCGCACACCGATGGCTCGAAGGAATCTGCCCAAGCCGACAAGATCAAGACGGAAGGCCTAACCTACGACGACGTGTTGCTCGTCCCGGCCCGGTCATCCGTCATGCCGCGCCAGGTATCGACGGCGTCGCAGCTTACCTCCAACATCGAACTGAACGTCCCCATCCTTTCGGCGGCGATGGACACCGTCACCGAAGCGGACTTGGCCATCGCACTGGCTCGAGAGGGCGGAGCGGGGGTCCTCCACAAAAACATGCCGGTCGAGAAGCAGGCGGCCGAAGTTCGACGCGTAAAGCGCTCGGAGAGCGGCATGATCCTCGATCCGATCACGATTTCCCCGCACGACACGGTGTCCGATGCGCGATCCATGATGGCGCGCTTTTCGATTGGCGGAATTCCGGTCGTAAACGAGAGCGACAAGCTGGTCGGCATCGTCACCAACCGGGACGTTCGCTTCGAATTGGGAGGCGACACCCCGATCCGTGAGATGATGACTTCTGATGATCTCGTTACCGTGCCGGTGGGCACGACCATCGACGAGGCCGTCAAGATCCTGCAGCGTCACAAGATTGAGAAGCTGCCGGTCGTCGACGACGAGGGTTATTTGCAGGGACTCATTACGTTCAAGGACATCCGCAAGCGTCGGAAGCACCCCAATGCGTCGAAAGACGAGCACGGCCGCTTGCGTGTCGGGGCGGCAGTGGGGGTCACTCCACAGGTGCTTGACCGCGTGGCTGCGCTGGTTGAGGTCGGCGTCGACTTTGTGGTCGTGGACACGGCACACGGCCATTCCGATGGCGTGTTGGAAACAGTGCGCAAGGTGGCCGATCGCTTCGATGACGAAGTGGACATCGTGGCTGGAAATGTGGGGACCGCGCAGGGCACCATCGATCTCATCGAGGCCGGGGCCGACTGCGTCAAGGTCGGAATCGGGCCGGGTTCCATTTGCACAACGCGGGTGGTGGCTGGCGTCGGTGTACCGCAGCTTACCGCGATTTTAGAGTGTGCGGCTGCGGCCCGCGAGCGGGGCATCCCCGTGATTGCCGATGGCGGCATTAAGCAAACCGGCGACATCCCGAAAGCGCTCGCCGCCGGCGCGAGCACCGTTATGATTGGGAGCTTGTTTGCCAGCGTGGAGGAGAGCCCGGGGGAGACCATCATCTACGAGGGCCGCAAGTACAAGAGCTATCGGGGCATGGGGTCAGTGGACGCAATGGACTCCGGCAGCAAAGATCGGTACTTTCAGGACGCCGAAGACGATCTGAAGAAGCTTGTGCCGGAGGGAATCGAAGGACGTGTGCCGTACAGCGGAACGCTGAGCGAGGTGATCCACCAGATGGTCGGCGGACTGCGGGCGGCCATGGGATACACCGGCTCCGAGACGGTTCAGGCGCTGCAAGAGGAGAGCCAGTTCGTCCGGACCACCGCGGCGGGCATTCGGGAGAGTCATCCGCACGACGTCGAGATCACGAAAGAATCGCCGAACTACTACAGCGGCCGCTCGAAGTCGAACGCCTAACCGGGCGGATCAGCCGTCGACGATGCCCTTGAACCCAACGCAGCATGTCACACCGTATCGATCAGGTTCGCGAGGCGTTGCAGACGCATGATGCTGATGCCGTGCTGCTTTCGTCGTTGTCCAATATCCGGTGGGCATGCGGCTTTACGGGGTCGAACGCCCGGCTTATCGTCCACCCTCACGCAGCGCACTTCCTGACGGACGGACGCTACGACACGCAGGCTCATCGGGAAGTCTCTGGGGCCGAGATCCACGTCGTGCGTGGAAATCTCATCGAGCACGCAGCGGCATCCGCTCTACTTGCCGATGCCGAGCGTGTCGCATTCCAGTCCGACCACACCACGGTTCAACAGCGGGAGAAGCTTGGGGCGTGCTTTGACGCGGTCGAGTGGACTCCCGTGGCGCAGTTGTTGGACCGTCCGGTCGCCGCGAAGGATGACGCAGAGGTCGAGCACATATGCGAGGCGCAGGCAATCACCGAGGCCGTGTTCGAGCACGTTCTGGAACAAATTGCCCCGGGAGTGACCGAGCGGGAGTTGGCTGCCGAAATCGTCTACCAACACCTGCGTCGTGGGGCCGATGATGTCGCCTTCGATCCTATCGTCGCTTCAGGTCCCAATGCGGCGTTGCCGCACGCGCGTCCCACCGACCGCGAACTGCGGGATGGGGAACTCATCGTGATCGACATGGGCGCGGTTGCCGACGGGTATGCATCCGACATGACTCGGACCGTGGCCCTCGGCGACCCGGGCCCGGAGGCCCGACGTGGGTACGAGGCGGTCCACGAAGCCCAACACGCTGCGATTGAGGCCGCCCGTGCAACGATGCAGACCGATGCTCTCGATGCCGTCGCCCGGGATGTTATTGAGGCCCACGGATTGGGGGATGCGTTCTCGCACAGTCTGGGGCACGGACTGGGTTTGGACGTGCACGAGTGGCCGCGCGTGTCGTACGCGACGGAAGACCTGCTCCCCGAGGGAGCCTGCGTGACCATCGAACCTGGCGTGTACGTTCCATCGGACGGATACGGAGTCCGCATCGAAGACATCGTGCAATTGCATCAAGAGGGCTGTGAGAATCTCACGCAGGTTACGACGGAGCTTCTCGTGCTATGAATGCGAGTCTACCTGAGACCGGCAACAAATGGACCATCATCTAGGACGGGCCCACCGCAAATTGCTGTTATTGCAATGAAACTTTTCTTTTTAGCGCGTCGAGGGCTCCCGGCCTGTCTGGTCCTTCTTTTTCTGGTGCCCTCGGCCTTCGCTCAAAACGCCACAAATCTGCCGCGCGTTGAGCTCATCGTACGACCCCAAGACGGTGCGGTCAACCTGAAGCGTGCCCTGGCTTCCCCACAAGCGAAGCAATCTGGCGACCCTCTGTTTGAAGGTGTCCAATCGGTCCAACCGGTGTTCCAGACCTCTACAGCCAAGTCGGGCGGGGACGCCATTCCCGCGTACACCATTTCGGTGTCGGACTCCACGACTCTCGCTACCCTTCTGCGCCGCTGGCGGTCGCGTGAGGACGTCCAGTACGTGCAGAAAAATGACACGTTTTCATTGGATCGCTCTGCCGAAGGTGCAGGAAACCGTCGACCGACGGCTGTCCATGAGTCACTTGCACCCGCCAATGTGTTTGCCGACAGCCTGGACCATCTTGAGGTGATTCGGGCTCGGGAGGCACAGGACGCGGTGGGGGAGAGAGAGCCGGTTCGCATCGGCATTCTTGACACCGGTATTTTCCTGGAGCATCCCGACCTTGCCGATCAGTTCTGGATCAATCCGGCCGAGGATGTGAACAACAACGGCCGCTTCGACGCTGCGGACCTGGACTCGACCGACGCTGACGGCAACGGTCTAATCGATGACGTCATCGGCTACGACTTCGTCGACCGCCCTGGATTCTTTCTCTCGGGCGAATTCGAGAATCGGGACCCCGACCCGTCGCCTGACCTGCAGAATGGATTCAGCGGGCACGGCACCTTGGTTGCAGGCATCGCCGCGGCATCGCCCGGAGACCCCGATGCAGGCATCATCGGCGTCGACCCCCGGGCTGAAATCGTCCCGTTGCGCGCCTTTGGCGGAGACGGACGCGGTCAGACCGACGACATTGCGGCGGCTATTGTGTATGCGGCTAATCAGGGCGTCGATGTGGTGAACATGTCTTTCGGACGCTCCCGACCGGCACCGCTTCTTCGAGAAGCCATTCAGTACGCGTTCGACCAGGGGACGGTACTTGTTGCCTCCGCGGGAAACGATGGGGTGGACGACCCGCACTATCCATCGGACTATCCGGAGGTTCTCTCGGTCGTGTGGCTGGCCGAGGACGGCAACGACATCCCCCAGGTCAGCCGCAGCCAGTTCGGGATCGGTGTGGACGTGGGGGCGCCCGGCACCAATGTGTTCACGTCCCAGCTTCCTCGCTCTCCGCTGCTGGAAGGCACGCCGCTCTCCGACGTGGCCCGCGAGGACCTGTACGCCAATGCGAGCGGATCGTCCTTTTCGGCCCCGCAGGTGGCAGGAGCGGCAGCACTCATCCGGTCGGTGCGCCCCGATCTTCGCCCGGCTGGTGTGCGGGAACTCTTGCTCGACACCGCGGCCGATATCAACGCGCCCGGCTGGGATCACCGGACCGGCGCCGGTCGTCTCGACGTGCTGGCGGCCGTTACCAACGGCGTAGCGGCGCGGACGGAGATCACCGCGCCTGCACACAATGCGGGATCCCCGGACGACGCCCCTGTCCCGGTCGTCGGAACGTCCCTTCATCCCCGTCACGCGTCGTACCGGCTGTACGTGGCGCGCGGAACCCGCGCGTTCGACGAGCGCCCCGACCCATGGACGCCCATCATCGAGCCCGTCTCGCGCCGGGCGCTCAACGACACGCTGGCGCAATGGGACGTCTCCGCCCTCGAAGATGGCGAATACACTCTGCGCCTCGTGACGACGCTCCTGGATGGCACCACGATAGAGGATCGGCGTCGCCTCATCGTGGATCGCACCGCACCCGACCTCCAGATTCGCTTTCTGGGAGCCGGCCTCGTCGGGGGCCGCTGGGCAGTGGTGAGCGACCTCGCCACGGATGACGACACCCGCGTTCGCATGACGGTACGCCGAGGGGGGCAGGCCCAGACGATCTCAAGCGAGTTCCGCGGCCAACGCCACGGGCTCAATTGGGTCGATGATCGAGGAACGGGCGGACCGATCTCTGTATCCATTCGGGCCGTGAACTCAAGCGGTCTCGCGTCCCGAGTCGACACGTCGATTGCCCTCCCATCTCGTCGCCTGAATACGGCGTATCTGCGACGAACGCAGACGACCGTTCCGCGAGGACAGCTGCTTCCGCAGGCGCCAGACTTTGATAACGACGGTCTGCGAGAGCTCATTCTGAACCAAACGGAAGGCGGCGGAATCACCGACACCCTCCGCAGCTTCGAGTGGGGACCGTCCGGGTTTCTTCCGACCGATACTCTTCTCGCGAATGTGATCCCGCGCGATACGGGCGATACGGATGGCGACGGGCTCGGGGAGCTCCTGACCCAGATCGCATTCAACACGCTTCTCTTGGAGCAGGACTCCGCCCGGTCTCCCCTGCCCACGGTTCAGGCTTTTATTGACTCGACCGGACAGGGCGGAACGGCCGACGACCCGGCCCTGATTGGAACCTTGCTGAGCGATCTGGACGGCGACGGCAACGGCGAGATTGTCGGCAACGACCAGACCCACTGGCGGGTGCTGGAGTGGACGGAATCAGGCTACGAAAACGTCGCGCGCTTGCCCAACCCGACCTCTCCGGAAACCATCGACACGCTGCAGAACGGCAACACCTTCGGCACCGCGGCTGCACTCGACGGAGACTTTGACGATGACGGTCGTGGCGATCTGTTGGTGGGAGATCGGGACGGCGACTGGATCGTGTACGAAGCCACGGATGAGGGGGGAGAGGGCACCTCGGGTCGCTTCATGGCCCGTACCGCCTGGACGTTTGCCACCGATCGGGTCGACGCGGGCGACCGGTTTGCGGGAGGCGACTGGGACGGAGACGGCATCACCGAATTCATCACCTACAGCACCTACTTCCGATTGCCGCTCTCTGATGGCGACTTTGAACCGCCTCTTAGCTTCTACCACGTCTGGGACCACACCGGCGATGATGCTTACCGGCGCTCGTTTCGGCTCCCGATTGCGGGGGAATCCGAAGACGGCAGCATTGCTACCGCCGATTTTGACGGCGACGGACGCGACGAGATTGCGATTTCGCATCCGCCGGCTTTGTACGTGCTGGATTACACGCGCGCTGGTGAATGGCAGGTTGTTTTTCACGATGCCGATCCGCCTACCGTGGCCAGCCGAAGCATGACTGCGTCTGACTTTGACGGGGACGGAACGCCCGAACTGATGGTGGCTACCACCGGAGAGACGCTGGTACGCTATCGCGTTGGGCAGCGATCCCTCACGAATCCTCCGCCGCAGTGGGTCGAGGCGCGCCCGACCGGACCCTCCAGCCTTCGTCTGGAATGGCGCGCGACCGGTGCCGACTCGGTGACCGTGTTGGCGGCCTCGTCCTCAGGAGCTTTCGATCCGCTGGCAACGACCCCAGACTCGCTCCTCCAGCGCACCGACATTCAGGAGCGGCAGTCGTTCGCCCTACGGGCCTGGCGCAACGGCCGTGCGTCCCCACTTTCGGAGGCGAAACAGGTTCGCCCACACGCCCCCGCTCAGCTCGTGGAGGTTGCCTTTCCGGATCCCTCAACTGTCCGCCTCAAATTTACCGAGTCCCTCTCATCGACCACTGCCGCCGAGCAGTTCGATCTGGACGACCGCTCGCCCACAGATCTGCTGTTCTCCGAAGCCCGCCGAGCCATACTGCTCCGGTTTAAGACACCGGTGACGCCGGGTCGGCTAACGTGGCAGGGGGTTCGAGATGCGAGTGGTTTACCAGTGGATACGACAGAAGCCCAGATCGAGCCTCCCACGAAACGCCCAAACCCGCTGATTGTGGAGTCGGCCACAATCGTGGATCCACGACAGGTGCGTCTGACGTTTAACAATCCCCTCGATCCAGAGACGGCACGACAGGCTTCCAACTACGAGATTGTGCCGCGAGGGACGGTGCAGTCGGTGCGTTTCGAGGAAGGGTCACCCACTCAGGTGGATGTACGGGTGTCGGAGATTGTGGTGGGAGCAACCGGCCGCGAAACGTCTCTTACAGTTACATTCATGCGGAGTGCGGACGGGGCAGAACTGGCTCCGGACGGCAATACCGTTGCGCTCAACCGACCGGCCGACGGCTTGGACAACGTTTTTGTGTATCCGAACCCGTATCGCGCCGTCCGGCACGGCGAGGACATAACAATTGCCGGATTGCCTGCCGAAGCAACGCTCCGCATTCTCTCGTCCGACGGCCGGCTGGTGCAGAAGCTAGACGTGACCGGCAACGGCAGTGGAGGGGTAGAGTGGGACCTGCGGGACCGGCGGGGAGAGCTTGTTCCCTCTGGCATCTACCTGATACGTGTTGAAGCGCCGCAGTCGGATCCAGTGCTCAAAAAGGCCGCCGTTATTCGATAGCGTGGCGGGTTAACCGCGAGATGTTAAAGCTGTTATTGCACATCTAATATATTAGCCGAGCGTTGCCCGGGTATATGCGGAACGTAACGCGGGCTCGTCCTCATTCGACAAAGCACATCGCCTCAAATTCTGCCAGCCGACTTCATTTGTGCCTCGCTCCACCCCTTCGCGCATCGTTCTTGCCAGTACGGGCGGCCTTCTTCTTGCGCTCCCCATCCTCGCCGCTCATCCTGATTGGTGGGAAGGCTTTGTATCTGCTGCACTTGTGGCCAGTGCTGGACTCGTCGTTCTGTGGTGGCGCGACTCACTTTCTACTCGTTCGGTCCTCGTTGGAGCAGTCCTGCTCCGACTGGCCGCCGCGCCCCTTCTCCCGATCCTCAGCGACGACATGTTCCGCTACCTGTGGGACGGCTGGCTTCAGTGGGAGGGCATCAATCCGTATCGCTATACGCCCAACGATCCGGCTCTTGCGTCTTTCCACGAGCTCCCTGTGTATGAACGGCTGAATTCCGCCTCGTACTACAGTGTGTATCCGCCTCTCTCGCAGTGGGTGTTTGCGCTTGGCGGGGGATTTCTGGAGATAGACTGGCGGCTCAGCTTTTACCTCATCAAGGGGATCTTTCTGACTCTGGAAGGCGCTGGTCTCTGGCTGCTCGCCCAGATGACTACTGCACGCAACCTCCTCCTGTATGCCTGGAATCCGCTCGTTATCATCGAAGTCGCCGGCCAGGCACACACCGAAGCCGCCATGATCCCGTTTCTGATCGCGGCCGTTTGGGCCGTGCGTCACGACCATGGGCACTTGGCGTCGCTCGCCGTGGCAGGAGCCGGCCTGGTGAAGCTGTATCCGCTGGTGCTCGGTCCGTTCTTGCTCCGCCGATACGGATGGAAGGCCGTGTGGCCCGGAGCCTTGCTTGCCGCCGGGGTGACGGCGCCCTACGCCGCGCCGTATGTGCTTCCGCATGTGAAGGAGTCGGTGGACCTGTACTTTCAGCTTTTTGAGTTTAACGCCGCCCCGTACTATCTGGTCAAGGAGGCATTCTTCGAGTGGACTGGCCAGGACTGGAGCAAGCAAATCGGACCGGCCTTCCGCCAGCTGTTTCTCCTGTCGCTCCCGGTGCTGTACGGGCTCGATGCCTGGAAAAAATGGCGGTTCGAACGTTGTGTGTTCGCAACCCTCGGCCTTTTCGTCGTGCTGAGCACCACCGTCCATCCGTGGTATCTCCTTGCGTTGCTGCCTCTGGCGGTTGCAACGCCCCAGCCGCGCTGGCACTGGCTCTGGCTGGGGGCGATGTCGATGGGAACGTATCTGCTGTACGTGGATGGCCCGTACTGGAATTGGATCTGGATCGGATGGGGGGGAGCGCTCCTTCTCGCACTCGCTGCTCACGCAGACGGCTTCCTCCAGTGGATCCAAAAGCGACGGGCCGAACGGAAGGTGGATCGGCTTCTGCCGCTTCTTCCAGCGACAGACGACGGGGCCAGCCCGCTGTCGGTGCTGGATTTGGGGGCCGGCGAGGGGTATGTCGGGGCGGCTCTTGCCCGCCGGGCCAACGCAGAGGTTGCGCTCGCCGACGTTGTGGACATGAACCGCACTGATCTTCCACACACGGTGTATGATGGAGAGACGCTGCCTTACGCCGACGACACCTTCGACGTCTGCGTGCTCTACTACGTGCTGCATCACTGTGCCTGCCCGGAGCGCGTGCTCACGGAGGCCCTTCGGGTGACGCGTTACCGGGTTCTGATCGTAGAAAGCGTCTACACCTCGCCGACCCACCGGCGTCTCCTTCGAGGGCTGGACATTGCCGCCAACCGCCTGCGTTCTGCCGGTGACATGGCCGATCAAGAGATGCATCTGGCCTTCCGTCGCCAGGCAGACTGGGAGCGAACCATCGTGGCATGTGGCGGTCAGGTTGAATACCGCGACACGGTGGATTCCTGGATCCATCCGCAGGGCATGTGGAGCGTGCACCCGGCGCGCAGGAAGCGGACAGGTCCGGAGCAAAACGGTCAGAGGACGGCGCACACCCGTTCGGGAGAGGCCTCCTCTGCATCCATCCACCGGTAGTGGTCGTACCGACGAAACCACGTGAGTTGGCGCTTGGCGTAGCGCCGGGTATTCCGCTTGATCAGGCGAACCATCTCGTCGTATTCAATCTCGCCTTGCAGATGCTGAATCGGCTCCCGGTAGCCGATCGTGCTGAGCGGCGGTTCGTCGAGGCGAACGTCGTCGAGTTGCATGACCGCGCGGACCTCCTCCAGAAGGCCTTCGTCAAGCATGCGGTCCACGCGCCGGTTGATGCGCGCATAGAGCTCCTCGCGATCTCTGTGGAGGACGACCGTCTCGTAGGTGAAGGGAGGCTCGGGCTGATTCTCGTGGTAGTACGTGAGAGGCCGACCGGTGGCGTGGTACACTTCGAGCGCGCGGATGACCCGATGGGTTTTGGTCGGGTCTGCCGACTCGGCCTGCACGGGGTCTACAGCCTCCAACTCCCTGTAGAGAGCCTCATTGCCCTCCTCCTCCAAGCGTTGCTCAAGATGAGCGCGCACCTCGTCGTCCACCGCCGGGATGTCGGCGAGGCCTTCCTGCAGGGCATGTACGTACAACGTCGAGCCGCCCACGATGAGGGGCTGGCGCCCCCGCGAACGGATGTCGCGGATGCGCGCGTTGGCGGCCTCAGCAAACGCCCCAGCGGAGAACGGCTCGTGCAAGCTGCGTTCCCCGATGAAGTGATGAGGCACTCTTCGAAGAGCGTCCTCGGCTGGTTTGGCTGTGCCGATCGTCAGTTCGTTGTACACCTGCCGACTGTCCGCCGAGATGATTTCGGCGTTCAGGCGCTCGGCAACATCCAGGCTGAGCGCGGTCTTGCCCACTGCCGTTGGGCCGGTGATTGTGAGGAACGGGCCGGGGGAGTCCTCATCGTCTGCACGCCCTGTCATAACATTGAGTCGATTCAATATCGGGATGCACTACGTTGATCCGACGATTGGAAG
>CAYFSC010000015.1:0-14342 GCA_964345695.1 uncultured Rhodothermales bacterium
TGGCTGGCGCCGCCGCGCGAACTCCACGCGGCCCTGCACCCGACGGCTGATCCGGCCGCGCTGGGCGACGGGGCCATGATCGGGCTGGCCGTGTACGGCGCGTACCTGCTGGTGTCTGCAGCCATCGTTGGGCGCCATGCGGTTCGCGCACAGGGGGGAGGATAAGCCCTTCCTGTCGGAAGGGTGGGGTGACTTTGCTCGATCGATGGGATTTGGATAGGGCACGCGGGGTGGTACAGGCTTTGCGTTCATGAAAGATCCCCCCATGAATGACGGTGTGTTGGTCTCGGGCCCGCGAGGGTCGGGTCGCCGTCATCCGTCTCGGTCGTTCCCCAATGCCTCCCACTGCTATGGAGCCTTCTGCCCATATTCTTCTCGTCGAGGATGACGCCGCCATCCGGGATCTCGAGCAAGTACGCCTCCGGCGGCTCGGCTGCGAAGTGACGGTACAACCCAGCGCCTCTGCAGCGCTTGAAGCGGTGAATGCCGACCCGAACGGGTACGACTTAATTCTGACCGACTACAATATGCCGCAGATCAACGGCTTGGAGTTGGTTTGCGAGCTTCGCCAGCAGGGATGCGGCGTCCCGGCCATTCTTATGACGGGGTACAGCTCCACGGTGTCTGAGGAAACGGCCCTTTCCGCCGGACTGAACGCGTTTTTGCGGAAGCCTTTTGGCGGCGATCAACTGCAGAAGCTTCTGGATGACCTCCTGGATCTGCCCCGAGATTGTGGGTAATGATTACCCAATCAGGTGGTGAATAAAGTACTCAGGATAGGGAGGTGCAGAAGCGCCCGGGGTCCGGTGACGGCCGGCCCCGGGCGGTCTCCGGATGTTCTGTGTGAGCTCACGCCGATCCAACCGACGCGCCGTTGGAGCGTGGATAGGCCTCCTGCGGGACGTTCGCGCCGTCTCCGTTGGGGCTGGAGGCGACGTCGACCGGGTCTGGGTCGACGGTGAAGCGCTCGATGAGTCCGCTGAGGTCCTCGGCCTTCTGCGACATGTCCACAGCCATCTCGGCGAGGTTGTTGGTAGAGCGGGAAACCTCGTCGGCCACGGCCGAGATCGACTCGATGTTGCCTGCGATCTGGTTGGTCGCGGTAGACTGTTGCTGGCTGGCGGCAGCAATCTGGTCGATCATGGTGACCATCCCGTCGATGGAGGACACGATCTCGCTGAGCGCCTCCGAAGCGTCTTCGGCCAGGTCCAATCCATCCTCGACCTCACCGGTACCGCGCTCCATGGAAGCGACCACTTCCTGCGTCCGCTCTTGGATCTGAGTGATCATCGACGCAATCTTCTGGGTGGCGGACGTCGTCCGCTCGGCGAGCTGGCGGACCTCGTCGGCCACGACCGCGAAGCCTTTGCCGTGCTCGCCGGCACGGGCGGCCTCGATGGCCGCGTTCAGTGCGAGCAGGTTCGTCTGGTCGGCAATGTCTTCGATGACCTGAATAATCTCGCCGATCTGCGCGCTCGACTCGCCCAGCGCCGTCACCTTGTCGGCCGAGGTGTTGACCAGGCTGGCGATGCGCTCCATGCCACTGGCGGTCTCGTCGAACACCGCTTCGCCCTCGGCGGCCAGCTCCGAGGCCCGCTGTGCCATTTCGTTGGAGCGCTCGGCGTGCTGCGACGAGGACGCGACGGTTGCCGACATCTCCTCGACGGCGGCGGCCACCTCGGTCGTTTGCTCCGCCTGCCCGTGGGCCCCTGCCGACATCTGCTCGGCCGATGAGGCGGCCAGCTGTGCGGCGTCGGACAGCTGGTTGCTTGCGGCATCGACCTCGCGAATCAGAGACGCCAGCTCCTCGATCATCGTGTTGACTTGCCGCATCAGGTCGCCCACGGCGTCGTCGTTCTCCACCGAAAGGCGCCGCGTAAGGTCGCCATCAACGACGGCGTCCAGCACGTCGGAGATGCGGGCGAACTGCTCGCGCAGGTACGCCCGTTCCTCGTCGGCCTCGTGCTTGAGGGCCTCGGCGCGCTCGCGGGCCTGCTTCGCCTGTTCGGACTGCTCTTCGAGCGCCTCGGTCTTCGCCGCACTGGCCTCGACCATCGCGTTGAACGAGTCGGTCAGCGCCCCGATCTCGTCCTGCTGATCGGTGTCCACGCGGACGCTCAGGTCACCGGCCTCCACGCTTCGAGCCGCTTCGCAGAGGGCATTGACGGGCCGTGTAACCGTGCGCTGCAGCTGCCACATCACGAACAGGGCAATCAGCACGATGCCGGCGAAAATGCCCCCGGCAATGAGGTAGCTCGTTTGCTTCTGCGCCTGCACGGTTTCGGTAGGAAGTACCATGAGCGCCGCGCCGGAGGCCTCGGTGCCGCGCTGGATCGGCGCCATTGCGGTCAGCACCGAGGTGCCGTCGGCGGCCTCCGTCCAGCGAACGACCTCGCCCTTTGTGGCGTCAACCTCCATCTCCGGAAGGGTCTCCGCCAGGTTATAGGCCGCGACGCGGTTGCCGTCGGCGTCGAAGAAGCCGCCCGCGAGGGCCGATCCGTTCTGCACGACCTGCTGCAGGCTTTCCTCCAGCCCGCCCTGGTCGCCCATGACGAGCTCCAGAACCGACTGCTGGCCGATCGTTTCCGCCAGAAGCTGGCCCCGGCGCTCCAGCTCCTGCTCGGATTGATTGAGGGAGTAGCGGGCAAACATGCCGAAAAGCACGAGGGTCGCGACGGCAATGCTGCCCAACAACAGTGCAAAACGCGTTCGTAGATTGAAATTCGTGAGGGCGAGGGAGGAAGCAAGCGAGTCCATGGAAAACGTACAGTCACTAAAGAAGAAAGCAGGGGCTCCAGGCGGCACCGCAGGCGCGCAGGATGCGTCGGCGTGTTACTTGGCCGCGACGAGTTTGGTGAGCGACTCGTACTCGGCCGGCACGTCGAGCGACGTGGCTGCGGCCGCCGGTTTGTTCAGCACGAT
The DNA here is from genome assembly GCA_964345695.1 of uncultured Rhodothermales bacterium. GTDB lineage: Bacteria > Bacteroidota > Rhodothermia > Rhodothermales > Salinibacteraceae > CAYFSC01. The sequence goes on from CAYFSC010000015.1 coordinate 2,923, forward strand.
CTGGAAGTCCTCTCCATTCTTGGCGACGGCCACCGGCGCTCCGGCGTTGACCCAGTCCTCGGTCGGGGCGAGAAGGGGAATGCCACGCTTCAACGCGCTTTCGATGAGAAACTGCTTCGGGGTGGCGGCGTCCACAATGCCGTCGTTCTCGACGATCCAGATGACGTCGACATCGTGGCTGCGCGTGAGCTCGCGGAACTGGTTGCCGATGTCGCTCTTCTGCTCCACGTACGCAAGGTAGAGCGTCGTCTGGATGGACGTCGTGGCGCGACGGAGGGCCTGCAGCTTCTCTTCCTGATTCTTGACGCCCTTCTTCCACAGTACCCCGACACGCTCGACGTCCGGCTTGATCTTCTTGAGGAAGTACATCTGCTGCATCGGGTAGAAGCTGGAGGCGGTTGCGGTCGGCGGGGCCGTCTCGCTGGACGTGGCAAAGCCGGGCGCGGCGACCAACAGAGCCACGATGACGAGGACCGTGCTGGGGCGGGGGAGAAGAGCGGTCATGTTGCTGCGGGGGACTGGATGAGACGAGAAAACGGATTCGTTGCAACTATCGGCAGGTCGGGCAAAAGCTTAAGGGCTGATTCCGCGATCGCGTGCCTGAGATCGCGCGCCCGCAACCCGGTTTGCGAGCTGTCGCCTCTCGCGAGCACCTGCGGCGCGACCGAATCACCGCCCGTAGTGGCGCCGGAAGTACAGGTAGTAGGCGTTCACCCGGCCGATGAGCGTCAGCGTCTCGTCGTAGGGCGGGGTCTTTCCGTACTGGCGCACCCGATGCGGGCCCGCGTTCCACGCCCCGACGGTGCGCGCCAGGTTGTTGCGGAACAGCATGTTGTAGCGGTCGAGCAGGTAGCAGCCGATCAGAATGTTGATGGCGGGATCCTTCAGGTCGCGGGCCTCCAGCGACCGGAGGTCCTCACGGCGGACGTAGCGGAAGGCACGGCGGGAGTGGTAGAGCGCGCGGGCAGCGCGGCGTCCCGTTTCGGGCAAGATCTGCATGAGCCCGACGGCGCCCTTGTGGGACACAACACGGGGACGGGCGGAGGACTCGGCGGCGATCAGGGCCCGCACGAAGTGGGCGTTCACGGTGATGCCCGGTCGGCTGTAGGAAAGCCGGGAAAAGTACTGGATGTAAGGCTCGTACGCCTGCAGGCGGCGTTGCGTGGCGCGGGGAGGCACCTCGTCGGCCATCCTTTCGGCCGCGCGCTGCACGTAATCGGCAACGTCGCGCGAGCTGCGCGTGGGCTGCGCCGGAGCGGGGCTTGCGAGGCCACCGACCCCGAGCGCAAGCAGCCATCCCAGGCAAAGAAGACGTCTCATGGGGTCGTTCGCGGCGACAGCGGAGGGGGCGGGACGGGACACGTGTTGGCTCAAGAGAGCGCCGGCGTTCCGGCAGCGCGGGCCAGGGCGGCCGGGATCTCGTCCAGCGGCAGGAGGGTGTCGGTCAGTCCGGCCTCCGCAACCGCGCGCGGCATTCCGTACACCACGCACGAGGCCTCGTCTTGCGCGAAGATGGTGCCTCCGGCCTGGTGGATTGCCTGCGCGCCGCGCAGCCCGTCTTTTCCCATGCCCGTCATGATGAGCGCGAGCACCTCGCCGTCGTAAACCTCGCAGGCCGAGTGAAGCATGACGTCGACCGACGGGCAGTGCGACTGCGAGTCGGTGGGCGCAGGCGTGCGGGCGACGACAGTGCCGGTGCGCTCGGCAAAGGTGAGATGACGCCCACCGGCCGCCACGATCACGCGTCCGGCCTCGACGTCCATGCCGTCGGTGGCCTCTTCGACGTGAAGCGGGCTGAGCGCATCGAGCCGGTCGGACAGCGACCGCGTGAAGTGGGGCGGCATGTGCTGCACCACGACCACAGGCACCGGAAGGGCGGCCGGCAACTCGGGAATGACGTGCTGCAGGGCAAACGGGCCGCCGGTGGACACGCCGATGGCGATGAGCTTCGGCGGCAGGTCGGGGTGCGCGGACGAGCGAGCGGTGCGCCGCGACGGGCGTTGCGTCGAACGGCGGCGCGGCCCCTTCCGAAACAGGCGGGCGCGAGATGCAGTCAGCGAGTGGACCTTTTTGATCAGCTGGTCCTGAATCTCCGTAATTTGCAGGGAGACGCGCGCGTCCTGCTTGGGGATGAAATCGGCGGCGCCGGCCCGGAGTGCTTCAACGGTAGTCGATGCTCCCTCGGCCGTCAGGGAACTAACCATGAGGATCGGGCAGGGCGCCTTCTTCATGATCTTGCGCACGGCCGTGATGCCGTTCATCTCGGGCATCTCGACGTCCATCGTGATGACGTCGGGTGTGAGCGCGCACGCCTTCTCGACGCCCTCGGCGCCGTTGCGCGCCGTATCCACCACGGTAATGTCGTCGTCGCGCTCGAGCATCATCGAGATGGCTTTGCGCATGAACGCCGAATCGTCAACAACAAGGGCGCGAATCATGGCTTCAGAAGGATTAAGCGAGAGGGGTGCACCGGCCGTGCGCCGGATCCGGACGATCGTTCATCCGGCAGTGCGCGATGCGGCGCGAGGGGCAAACCAAGCGAGGCGACGCACTGCAGCGTGCGGCGGTCAAGGCGTCCCGTTGGCAGCGGATGCGGCGGGGAGAGCGGCCCGACGCGAGCGGTTGGCGGCTTCAGACTTCATCTGGATCACCTCGCCGACGTCCAGGATCATGATGACCTGCCCGTCGCCCAGGATGGTGGTTCCGGCGATGCCGGGCACCGTCTTGAGGTAGTCGCCGAGCGGCTTGATGACCACCTCCTCCTGTGCGATCAAGTCGTCGACGACCACGGCCGCGCGGCGATGCGCGACGTTTACGATGACGGCGTAGGCGTTGCGCGTGCCGCTTGCGTCCAGCGGTCGAGCCTGCTCGCCACCGGCGTTGGGCACGGGCACGTCCAGAGCCGCGTCGAGGCGAATGAGTGGAAGCACGCGGTCGCGATGCTGCATGACCTCTCCGCCCTGAATCGTCTCCGTCATGCCAGGCTCCAGGCGAATGGCCTCCGACACGGCGTAGAGGGGGATGGCGAACGTCTCCGCGCCGCTCTTCACGAGCATGCTCTGGATGATGGCGAGGGTGAGCGGCAGCTTGAGCGTAAAGCACGTGCCCTCGCCCGGCGTCGACGTGATGTCGATGGTGCCGTTCAGCGTCGCGAGATTGGTTTTGACGACGTCCATCCCCACGCCGCGCCCGGACACCTGACTGACCTGCTCGGCGGTTGAAAAGCCGGGGCGGAAGATGAGCTGATACGCCTCCGCGTCGCTCATGTCTTCGACCTCGTTCGGGGCGAGCAGGCCCTTCTCGACGGCCTTCGCCTTCAAGGCGTCGGCGTCGAGTCCGGCACCGTCGTCGGCGATCTCGATGACGATGTGGTTGCCTTCGTGGGCGGCCGTCAGGCGGATGCGCCCGCAGGGATCTTTGCCTTTTTTCGTCCGCTCCTCCGGCGGCTCAATGCCGTGGTCGGCCGCATTCCGGATCAGGTGCACGAGCGGGTCGCCGATCTCCTCCACGAGCGACTTGTCGAGCTCGGTGTCTTCGCCCTCCACAACCAGCTCGATGTTTTTGTCGAACTCGCGAGACAGATCGCGCACGACGCGCGGAAACTTACCGAAGACCTGTCCGATCTGCACCATGCGCGTGCGCATCACGGCGCTTTGCAGCTCGGTGGTCGTGAAGTCGACTTGGTCGCTGGCCTCGTCCAGTTCCCGCAGCAGGTCCTCGAAGGAGTGCGCGTCGGTGTCGCTCGCGGTCGAGCGGCGCGCGGCGCGCATGTCGGAGATGAGCTGAAGGAGCCGGTTGCGGCCCAGCACGAGTTCGCCGACGAGGTCCATGAGCGCATTGAGGCGGTCGACCTCGACCCGGATGGTGTCGGGGGCGTTCCCGGAGGGGCGGCTGCGTCCGTCGTCCGCAGCAGAGGCCGGGTCGTCATCCGCAGCCGAAGACGGGTCGTCCGGCGGAGCGTCTGAGGCGTCCTCGGCGACGGGATCGGGGGCGGCGGCAAGGTGGGCCGCGTCGTCGGGATCGAACGTGCCCTCGGAGATGGCCTCGAGGGCAGCCAGCACGTCGTCCAGATCCAGCGGCTGGAGGTCACGGTCGATGACCTGCTGCGTCAGCACCTTCATAAAGTCGAAGGCATTCAGCATCACGTCCGTCATCGCGGGCTGGAAGTCCAGCGTTCCGTCGCGCAGCTTGCCGAGCACCTCTTCGAAGTGGTGCGCCAGGACGCTCAGCTGTTCGAGGCTGAGAAAGCCAGACGTGCCCTTGACCGTGTGGACGGCCCGGAAGATCTGGTCGACCAGCTCTTCGTCGTCAGGATGGTTTTCGAGGCGCAAAAGATCGCTCTCGAGGCCGTCGAAGATCTCCGTGGTTTCGACCACGAAGCTCTCAACGATCGGCTGCATGTCGTCGTCGTGGATGGGATGATCCGCCATGGAAGGAGAGGGTTGTGCGCCGGATGAAGGGGCAGGGGCCTCGGGCGGCGCTCCTACAGGCCCTGCTGAAAAAGTTCGTCGATGTCTTCCTGCGAAGCGACTTCGCCCGCGCCGCCGTCTGCCGCGTCGCCGGTGGAGGTGCCGGGGCTCGAAGACGCGTCCGCGGAAGCGTCTGCCTCCGAAGTGCCGTCGGAGGACGCCTCCGAGGTGTCGAACATCGCGTCGATGTCCTGCTGGGAGGCGGGGCCGCCTCCTGCCGCCGATTCCGCGTCTGCGGAGCGAGGGGCCGGGGAGGCTGACGCCGATCCGTCGGATCCGTCGCCCATCGAGGCCACCAGGTCGTCGGCCATGTCCTGGCGCTCGGACGAGTGGTCGTAGCGGGCGTTCGAATCAAACGCGGCCGTCCGCGGCGGCTTGTCCGACGGAATGTCCGACTCCGAGACATCGCCCGAACCGAGACGCTCCAGCAACGCATTCATGCGCGAGCGCACCGACTCGATGAGGTGGTTGACGCTGGCAATCTGCTGGGCCGTAATGTCCTGCACCTGCAGCGACATGGTGATGCGATTCATACGCGAGCGAATGGGAGAGAGCGCCTCGCGCGCGGCCTCCAATTTGTCTTGGGCATCCCGCCGAAGCGCGTTCTTCTCATGGCCGATGCGCTCGGCGGCGGCCAGCAGCTCCGAGTGCTCGTCGCCCAGCTCGTTCTGGAGCAGCGCGAGCAGGCGCTCGTCAGCGTCGGCCAGGTCGTCGAAGGAGCCTTCGGAGGCCGCGAGGGCCTCTTCCAGCGTCTGGGTCGTGGACAGCACCTCGTCGATGAGGTCGAGAATTTCGCCGGTGGCCAGCTCCGTCGCCTCCGACACGCTTTCGAGCCGCGAGGTGGCGCGGGTCATGTGCCCGGTCCGCTCCTGGATGGTGGCATCGACCTCCTCGAGCAAGACGGTGATGTCCTGCACAAACCCGATGATTTCCTGCAGGAACGGAAACGAGCGGCGGCCGAGAACGAAGATGGCACGCAGTTCATCCAGCTTGTCGAGAAAGTGCTGGGCGTGCGAGTGCGTAGAGGTCGACATGGCAAAGGCGGCTGAGAAAAGGAAGCGGGCGAGCGCGGGGAGAGATCAGAAGGGGCTATCAGGTGGTCTTCATCACGAGGTCGATCTTCTCGCGCAGCACGTCGGGCGTAAAAGGCTTGACAATGTAATTATTGACCTTCGCCTGCATGGCCGTCACGACGTCTTCCTTCATGCCACGCGTGGTGATCATGAGGATCGGAAGATGCGCATGCTGCGCGTGGTTGCGGATGCTCTTCGTCAGATCCAGCCCGTTCATGTTGGGCATATTCCAATCGGTAATGACGAAGTCGGGCGACGAGGCCTCCAGCGTTTCGATGGCGTCCTCGCCGTCCTCGGCTTCTTCGATGTCCTCGTAGCCGATTTCGCGGAGCGCATTGCAAACGATGCGGCGCATGGTTGGGGAGTCGTCGACAACTAGAAATCTCATGGGTCTGGCGTGGGTACAGATGAACAGGGACTGCGGGGAATCGGCGAGCGGATTACAGGGACTGCGACCCGAGCGCAGAGCGGGCGGATGAGGAGGCGGCGGGCGCCGGCGGGCGCCGGTAGACGAGGGCACCGGCCACGCGCTCGGGGACGAACGGGACGCTGGTTCCCCCGAGGGTTTCGGAGCCGCCCACGAACAGATAGCCGCCTGGCCGCAGCGAGCGGTACAACGACTGGAGTACCTCCTGTTTCTGCGCGTCGTTGAAGTAGATGAGCACGTTGGCGCACAGCACGAGGTCGACGTCCCGCAGGCGCCGCACCGCGCTGTGATCCACCAGGTTCAGTTGCCGGAATGCGACCGTCTCGCGGACCGACGATTGCAGCACGTACTGGTCGCCCGACCGCTGGAAGTACTTGTGGAGATATGCGGTGGGCATATTGCGGAGAGCCCGCGCGCGGTAGCGCCCCCGCCGGGCGCGTCCAAGCACCTCCGTGTCGATGTCCGTGGCGACAATCTCGAAGCGGATCTGCGGGAAGCGCGGCTGAATGCGTTCCTTCACGAGGATGGCCAGCGTGTAGGCTTCCTCGCCGGTCGAGCAGGCCGCACTCCACAGGCGCATCGTGCGGCTGCCACGCTGCCGGCGCAGCCCGATGAGCGTCGGGAGCACCTCCTGCTCGAGCGCCTCGAACTGCGTCGGGTGCCGAAAGAACGAGGTTTCGTTGATGGTCACGGCATTCACCAGATGCCGCATCTCTGCAGGATCGCCGCTCTGCAGGGAGCGGACGTACGTTTCGTAGTCCGGCATCTGGCGCGCAACGAGTCGCGGGCGCACCCGGCTTTCGAGCAGGTACCGCTTGTTGTCGCGGAACCGGATGCCGGCTCGCTCGCGAATGATCGTCCGTAGCTGGTTGAAGGTCCGCTCCGAGAGTGTGGCCTCCATCGCCGCTTTCCGCTGGTTCATGGGGGTTGGGGGTCAGAAAAGGGGGCGAAGCGGCCTACGCCGGAACGGTTTCGGGGTCGGCAGACGGCGACGCCGCGGTCTCCTCCTCGGACGCCGTTTCCTCCATTCCGCCCAGCGCATCGACCTCGTCGCTGGACAGCATGCTCTCGAGATCCAGCAGGATGAGAAGCCGGTCGTCGAGTTTGGCAACGCTGCGCAGGTAGTGCGCGTCGATCCCGACGGCCAGGTCGGGGGCCGGCTCGATGGTGCTCTCTTCCACGCGCAGAACCTCGCGCACGGCGTCGGTGACGAACCCGACCACCTGGTTCTCGATCTCGACCACGATGATGCGAGTGTCGTCGTTCTGCGCGCGCTCCGGAAAGCCGAAGCGAGTCCGCAGGTCGATGACCGGCAGAATGCGACCGCGCAGGTTGACGACCCCCTCGACGAAGGGCGGCGCATGCGGCACGCGAGTGATGTCGATGGGGCGGATGATCTCCTGCACCGTGAGAATGTTGACGCCAAACTCCTCGCCCGCAACGACGAAGCTCACAAACTGGCGCAGGTCTTTGCTCTGGGTTTGACGGTCGGTCATGGAAACGGGTCGCAGAATGAGTGGGGAAGAGCATCGAATCCGGCACAAGCCGGTCGGTTGTAGTTATCGGCAAAGCCCTCCTTTTCTTAACCCGTGGGCGCGGGTCCAGATGGCCGCGCACGCCCCCCCATAGCAAAAGGCCCCGCCCGTTTGAGAGCGGGGCCTTTCGGCCGAGCGTCTACGTATGAATGGGTTCCCGCTGCGACGCGGGAAGAGGTCCGGATTATCGCTTCAGCTGGACGGTTTCCTGCAGCACCTCGTCGGAGGTCGTCACCACCCGTGCCGCGGCCTGGTAGCCCCGCTGCGCCACGATCATCTCGCTAAACTCGGTGGCGAGGTCCACGTTGCTGGCTTCGAGGGTGCCCGCGACGACCGCCGTACGCAGGTCGCGTCCGGCCCGTCCGAGCTGCAGGTCGCCCGAGGCGCCGGTGGTCGTGTAGAAGTTCTCGCCCTGCTGCTCGAGCCCGTTGGGGTTGTTCACGTTGCCGACGGCCAGCTGAAAGAGCTCTTTCTGCTCGCCGTTGGTGAAGTTGAGCTCCAGAACGCCCTCGGGATTGATGCTGTATCCCGAGAGCTCCCCCGCCGAGTTCCCGTTCTGGCTTTCGAACTTCGACGTGGTCGAGCCGGCAAACTGGGTGATCCCCGTCAAGTCGAGGTCCAAGTTGGGACCGCCATCAACAGCCCCGGGGTCCCACGCGATGCTGGGGTTGGGGTCTCCACCATCTATAGCGCCCGACGGGTCGAACTCAAGGGTGCCCACTGCCGCCCCTGTGAAGGGGGAGTTGGCCGGGTCGGCCGCGTCAACCGTATACTCCCATTCATTGTCGGCCGTTTTTTCGAAGTCGATCACGACGTCATGGGCCTGTCCCTGCTCGTCGTACACCACGCTGGAGACGGAGCTGGTCGTATTCAATGCAGCGTCGGCCGAGAGATTGCCGCCGACCGTGGCCTCGCTGGTGAATTTCGCGGGCGACTGCGCGTTCGGGTCGAACTGCACGTTCTTGAGCTCGCCCGTCTGGACCTGTCCGTCTTGGAACTCCCAGCCCTGCACGTTCAGGCCGTTGGCGGTCACGAACTCGCCGTTCTGGTTAAACGTAAAGTTGCCGGCGCGCGTCAGCATGCGCTGATCGCTGCTGGCGCCTTCCTTCGGGCTGGCGACGAAGAAGCCGTCGCCGTTGAGGGCCAGGTCGGTTTGAATGCCGGTGTTCTCCAGGGATCCCTGTTCCCAGTTCTGGTCGATGGACCCAACAGAGACGCCCAGGCCGACGTGCGACGGGTTGATGCCGGATCCGCCGGCCGTCCGGCCGACGCCGAGCAGCTTCTGGCCGAGCACCTCACTGAAGGCGGCCCGCCCGCGCTTGAAGGCGACGGTGTTGGCGTTCGAAATATTGTTGCCGACCACGTCGAGACGGGTCTGGTTGCTTTTGAGACCGGTAACGCCGGTGCGAAGAGAGCGAAAGCTCATGGTTCATTTGTGGTTCTGATGATCGGGAAACGAAGACGCGCAGCTTCGGTCGGTCCGCTGCGCACCGGCATCCCGTGCCCTTGCCCGATCGGGGCGTCGAGGCGTGGGGCCTGCCGGAAAGGGGGTGGAAAAAGGGCGCTATAACTTCATCGCGCTGTCGATCTGGGTGAAGACGCGCTGCTGCATTTCGGAATGATCGAGGGCCGTCACGACGGTGCGGTTCGGAACGTTGACGACAAAAGCCGCGTCGTCGCGGAGCACGGCCGCGTTCTGGGCCCCCTTCGCGTCGAGCTGCTGCACGGCGTCGGAGAGGGCGCGCTGCTCGGTCGGGGTGAGCGAGATGTTGCGCTGCTGCACCCGCTTTTCAGCGTGGGCCGACAGCTGGACGTCGCCCGACGGCTTCCGGGCCGACTCCAGATGGTCGGCAAACGGGGCGCCGTCTGTACTCGGCGGCGAACGGTCGGACGGGGGGGACTGCGGCGACGGCTGCTGCACCCGCTCGGGCGGGACGCGAGCGCGCCGCTGTTGGATGGTCATGGCCATGTCAGAAAGGCATTTTGGAGGGGAGGGGGCGGTGGGGGCTACTCGGCAGCGACGCTACGGACGTTGCCCATGGAGATCTTGGTGCCGTTGACCCACAGCAGGGTGCCGTCCTGGCCGAAGGTGACGCGATCGACGGTGCCGCGCTGGAAGGTGCTCGCGTCCACCGGGTTGCCGTCTGCGTCGGCCGCCTGCACGTCGAACGTGTAGGTGCCCTGGGGCAGCGGATCGCCGTCGTTGTTGGTCCCGGACCACTCGATCTCCTGCGGGCCTGCCGAGAGGTCGTCCAGCGTACGGGTGCGAACAGGCGTGCCGGCCGCACTCCGGATGGTGATCTTGACCTCGGAGGCTGGACCGCTCAGGTCGAAGGAAAGGGTTTTGTCGCCCTCGCCCGTCCACGTCACCTGGTTGCCCTGCGCCTCGATGGTGCGCCCGATGAGGTCGGTCGCGACGCCGCTGTTGATGCTTTGGGAAAGCGCATCGTTGGCGCCCTGCTGGGCCTGGATCTGGTCGCTGATGTTCGTCAGCTGCTCGACGGAGGTAAACTGGGCCAGCTGCGCGGCGAACTCCCGGCCCTCCATCGGGTTGGTCGGATCCTGGTTGCTGAGCTGCGCCACAAGCAGTTGCAAGAAGTCGTTCTTGCCGAGCTCCTGCGAGGCGGCCTCCGCCGCACTGTCGGGCGCCGATCCGGAGGCGCCGGCCGAGGCCGATGCACCGGTCGCGCCGCTGGAGGCGGAAGGATCATTCGTGGGCGGTGTGAGCATGGGACTGGGGAGATAGGAAAAGCGTGATTGTGCCAGGTCGGGCGGTCAGCCCACCCATTCGCGTCGCGCGCCGGTGCGGGACGTGTGCTGGGAGGATTCGTCGGTCGTCGCGGTCTCGGACGGAGCCGAGCGCGCTGCTCCGGGCTCCCGTCCCGACGTCTCGCTCCGCGGGTCGCCCGAATCGCCCGCGTCGCCGTCGGAGAAGGAAAGATCCACGTCGGTCTCGTACTGTGCTTGCAGGGCCTCCTGAATCTGTCGGGCATTGGCCGTGGCCTGCGCCTGCATGCGCGGCTCGCTGAAGCCCACCGACACGGCCACCTTGTCCTGATCGCGTCGCGCCTTGATGGTCACCGTGCCGTCGCCCTCGTCCAGATTCATCTCGACGGCCTTCCATCCGCCGGAAAGGGCCGACACGCGCAGCGGTCCCTGCGTGGCCGCCTTGATCCAGGCCATCGGAAACGACCGCTGCGTGGGTGCCGTCGACCCCGCTCCGCGGGCATCCTTGGTGGAGGCGGCCGACTGCTGTGCCTTGGCCAGGGCCGACGACCAGGTGTCCTCTGTGTCCTCCAGCGACAGCTCGCCATTGAGAGCGAGGTCGGTCGGAGGCGGAGCGAGAGAGGATCCGGAGCGGGCTGGTTTCGAGGCCTTCGCGGCCGACAGCGACCGGGACCGCGAGGCGCCGGCTTTGCGTTTCGCCTGCTGCTGCGCGCCCTGCCGGCTTCCCTGAAGATGGGCGCTGCGCCCGTCGCGGAGACGGCCGGTGCGCTGGCGGGCTCGGGATTCTGATGGATCACTCTGCGTGCGCGAGCGAAGCGAGCCGTCTGCATGCCGGCGCTCATCGGACGCGGGGTCTCCAGTGTCTGCTGATTGTGGATTCATCCGTCGGCGACTTCCTTGATCTCCTTCGGACGCGCGCTGCGGTCGTGCGCCGGTCCGGGGCGTGCCGTCGCGGGCCGAGCGGCCAGCCTCCGACGTGCGCAGGACGGAGCCGGAATGCGAACCGGAACGTTCGGAAGCCTGCGACGGGTCGCCTTTGGCCGACGGGCGGCGGACCCGGAAGGCCGAATCGTCGTCCTCGATCTTGCCCTCGGAAGCCGATGCGGCGTCGAGGGAGGCCGATGCGGTGTCGGAGAGAGGGGTGCGCGCGGAGCCGGAGGACGCGGGTGTGGAAGAGCCTCCGGAATTG
>CAYFSC010000015.1:14442-29365 GCA_964345695.1 uncultured Rhodothermales bacterium
GGCGTCCGACGTCCAGGCCGGGTTGGAGGCGAGTGCGGTCTCCTCGGACGCGCGGGGATCCGTCGGCAGGAAGGCGCCGCCGAGGACCTCGGCGCGGCCTCCGGACGGCACGCCCGTGGCGGCTCCGTTCTGGAGGAGAAGAGACCCTTCGGAAGCAGCAGGCGTGTGCCCAGAGGCACCCTGGGCCTGCGCTCCGGCAAGAATGGCGGCAAAAGCCTGCAGAGGACCGGAGGCAGCGCCGCCCGGGGCACCGGGCGCACGCTCAGGAAACTGTTCGACCGATATGGGAACGAGCAGTGACGGCATGGCAGTCGATTACTCGGAGGGGGGAGTGGAGGATGGCGCAGTCGGTGGCGATGATGGCTGCGAAGACGGGCCTTGCACCAGCTGGTTGACGAACTGGGCAGCTCGATTCGGAGACATCGACTGCAGGAGGCGCGTCCGGGACCGGCCCGTGGCCTCGCGGTACAACTGACGGAGAACACTCATTTCGACCTCCTCCAGCAGGGAAGCCAACTCGCGCTGCTCCATCTTCAAGAGGGCGCTGCTCAACTCTTCGGCCTTCACGTGCTGATCTTCGGCCGCCGCTAGCTGCTCGCGGAGCGTCTCCCTCTCCTTCTGGAGCGCGTCGGTGTTCTCTTGGGCGGTGCGCAATTGCTCCTTCAGGGTCTGCAGCGAATCGCGAAGCGTGCGGGTTACCTCGGCTGCCGGGGGGGCAGCCTGGCTGCTATCGGAGCGGGCGATCAGTGAGTCGGCCTGCGCCGTGCCCGCGGCAGCTGACGCCATGGTGGTGTCGGCCGCAGGCGCGTCGGTGCTGTCGGCCACGTGCTGCGCCACCATGTCGGGGGCTACCATCGGAAGGGCGAAGTATGCCCCGATGATGGCGACCGCAAACGTTGCAAGCGCGGCACCGGCAAGGAGGGACGCGTATTTAATGGTTCGTTTCATCAGAGTCGGGCCATCAAGGCATCAACGACATCGGGTTTGCGCGGGCATGGCGCAGAATCGCCTGCTCGTCCAGAAAGGCCGTCTCGGCCTTCGCCTGTTCCTGCTCATGCTCGTCCTTCTCCTGATCACGCAGTGTGTCCAGCGCTTCCTCGGCCCGCTGGCGCTCCTGCAGCTGGTTTCGGGCGTCGGTCACGCGCTCGCGAGCAGCAGCCACGGCGCGGCGCGCATCGGCAACGGCACGACGTGCATCCTCGCGAAACGCGGCCTCTTTCCGTAGAGTGACGGGACGAAGCGTCTGGCCGCTGGCGACGTTCGGTCGGCGGTTGGCCAACCGATGGCGGGCCTGCTGCAGCTCCTCCTCGCGCGCTTCGAGAGCCGACTCGGCCTTCGCCAGGGCCTGGCGGGCGCACTCGGTTTCGTGGCGGCGCAGTTCCAGCACTTTTTGCAGGGAGAAGCGGAATTTCTTTCCTGGCATCGTTTCGTTTCTGTGGACTGCAGCCTGGGGCCAGTGGCGCGACCTGACTCGGGCTGAAAGACGGAAAAGGGGGCCTGTGCGCAGACAGGCACGGATCGCACGAAAGCATTTTGCAGGGCAGCCGCCGGCTCGTCCAGCGAACGCGTCCTGCGTTGCCATCATAGATCAAAGTCCTTGCCATCCGCTGGGCAAGCCGCGGACCTCCTCGTTCCGTCTTCGCCCCGCGTACGATACACCGTGCACGATGCACCGCGCACGATGTGCGACGCTCACCACCACGCGCGGTTGGGGCGCAATGCGAGCGGGGGTGCAATGCGAAGAGAACGCGGAACTCACAACTCGGACCGCCAATTCCCGAACTTTCGCCCCGTTCGGAAGATAACACCGGATCCGAGCGACTGACGCTCCGCCGCCATTCATCCATCCCGTTCCACGCATCGCTTATGCTTCCCCTTGTTGCCCGCACGGACGACCGGCTCGACGCCATCCTGAGCCGGGATGCCACCTTCAGCGACGCCGTCGATGCGGCGGTGGACGACATTCTTGAGCGGGTGCGCGCGCACGGCGACGATGCAGTGCTGGCCTTGACCGAGCAGTTCGACGGGGTGCGTCCGGATCCCGTCAAGGTGCCCACAGACGCTCTGCAGGCGGCGGACGAGGCCCTCGACGCAGAGCTGCGCGACGTCATTACCGAGGCGGCGGACAACATCCGTCGCTACCACCAGAAGCAGGTGCAGGAGTCGTGGTTCACCGACGATGGCGACGGTGTGTTGCTGGGCCAGCGCGTAGTGCCCATGGAGCGCGTCGGGCTGTACGTGCCGGGCGGAACGGCCTTCTACCCGTCCAGCTTGCTGATGAACGCCATCCCCGCGCAGGTGGCAGGGGTGGAAGACATCCACCTCGTCTCGCCGCCCCAGGAAGACGGGCGTCCGCATCCTCTCGTGATGGCGACCGCGACGCTCCTCGGGCTGGAGCACGTCTACGCGCTCGGCGGTGCCCAGGCGGTGGGGGCGCTGGCGTATGGGACGGACACCGTGCCCGGCGTCGACATTATCGTGGGGCCGGGAAACGCCTACGTGGCCGCGGCGAAGAAAAAGGTGTACGGCCGTGTGGCGATCGACTCGGTGGCGGGGCCGAGCGAGATCGGCATTCTGGCCGACGCGACCGCCGATCCGGAGTTCGTTGCTGCCGACCTCCTGTCGCAGGCCGAGCACGACGAGCGGGCCTCCGCCATCCTCGTGACGCCGCACCGCCCGCTTGCCGAGGCCGTGCAGGAACACGTCGAGCACATGGTGCCTACCCTGCCGCGCGCTGACGTCATCCGGCAATCGCTAACCGACTATGGCGCGTGCGTCGTCACCGACACGATGGACGCGGCGGTCGAGACGATCAACGATCTCGCCGTGGAGCACCTGGAGATCCTCGTCCAGGACCCGTGGGCGATGATGACGCGCATCCGTCACGCCGGCGCCATCTTCCTGGGGCCCTACTCATCGGAACCGGTGGGCGACTACTTCGCAGGACCGAACCACGTGTTGCCGACCGGCGGCACGGCCCGCTACGCATCGGCCCTGAGCGTCGACACGTTTATCCGCAAGCAGTCGGTCATCTCGTACACCGAAGCACGGCTGCACGACACCGGAGAGGCGATTGCGATGTTCGCCGAGGCCGAGGACCTGCAGGCCCACGCCGAAGCCATCCGGACGCGCCTGCGCCGAGCGGAGACGAATAAAGAGTGAGAGATGGGTTATGATGCCGGATATCTGTACATTGATCGTCTGCTGCGATCCGCCTCCGGTGCACTGCGCCGCTCGGAAGGGTGCCGGATGGATGCATCATGCACCCATGAGGTCTGGGTCCTTTGCCGCCGCCACCGCTTGAGATCTCCGCTTCGTAAAGGAAACGGGGGCGCGTGACCGACCATCTAGAGAATCGAAACTGACCGATCCCTATGCCAGCCGAGACGACCGCTCAGTCTGTGGACGACGTGGTGGCCCTTATCCGACCCGCGGTGCGCAACGAGCACGAGTACGTGGTGGGGGCGCCGCCCGACGCCCAGGTGAAGCTCAACCAGAACGAGAGCCCGTTCGATCTGCCGGCGTCGATCAAGGAGGAACTGCTGGATGCGTTTTCGCAGATCGAGATGAACCGGTATCCGGCCGAGCAGCCGGAGCGGTTGCGCCAGGCGCTGGCCGCGCACGACGGCGTGGATCCGGACATGATCATCGTGGGCAACGGCTCGAACGAACTCACCTACACGCTGGGGCTCGCGTTTGTGGAGCCGGGCGCCTCTGTAGTGCTTCCGCGGCCCATGTTCTCGCTGTACGAGAAGGTGGCCCATCTCTCCGGGGCCACCCTCACGAGCATTCCCCCGAACGAGGACCTGACGTTCGACGTCGACGGACTGGTGGACGCCGTGCAGCAGACGGACGCTGTGCTCACAGTCCTCACAACGCCGAACAACCCGACCGGCCTGGCCCTGTCGCTGGATGAGATCGAGCGCGTTGTTGACGCTTCGCCGGGGATGGTCGTCGTCGACGAGGCCTACGTCGAGTTCAATCCGGAGGGAACGGCCCTCCACCTGCTCGACCGTCACCCGAATCTCCTTGTGATGCGCACCCTCTCCAAAGCCTTCGGACTGGCAGGCGTGCGCCTCGGCTACCTTATCGGCCACCCCGACGTGGTGCGCGAGCTCATGAAGTCGCGCCTCCCGTTCATGGTCGACCGCTTCTCGGAGCAGGTGGGCCTGGCGCTTTTGAACCGACCGGAGTTGCTCCGAGAGCGCGTCCGGAAGATGCAGGCCTCCGTCCAGGAGATCACGAGTGCGTTGCAATCCATGAACGCCGTGACGGTCGTGCCGTCGGCGGCCAACTTTGTCATTTTCACCACGCCGCTCCCCGCCGACCGGCTGCAGGATCGGCTGAAGGACGACGGGGTGCTCCTGCGGAACATGGGCGGGTATCCGTCCCTCCAGGGATACCTGCGTGTGAGCGCGGGCACGCCAGATGAGAACAAGGCGTTTTTGGCTGCGTTGGAACGTTCGCTGTCTGAAACCGAGAGGCAGCGCGACGAGTGACGCGTTGCCCTCCCATGACGCCCCCGAGCGTCCGACGTTCTTCTTCGAATAACATTCTCCGTCGAAACCGCGATGGACTTTATCCGGGTTGACATCATTGGCCTTTCCACCAGTCCCTCCAGCGGCGGTGCGTACGCCCTCGTGTTGGGAGAAGTGGAGGGGAACCGGCGCCTCCCCATCATCATCGGTGCCTTTGAGGCGCAGGCCATAGCGCTGGAGCTGGAAAAGATCCAGCCGCCGCGTCCGATGACGCACGATCTGCTGCGTGACACGTTTGATGCCATCGACATCGACGTCACGAAGGTGGTCATCGACGAGTTGCGCGAAGGCACCTTCTTCGCCAAGATCCGCTACCAGAAGAACGGCGAAGAGCACCAACTCGACTCGCGACCGAGCGATGCGGTGGCGCTGGCCGTCCGGGTCGACGCGCCGATCTTCGTCGCGCCCATGGTGCTCGAAGAGGCCGGCATCGTCGCCGAAGAGGACGAGCCGAGCATGTCGTCGCTGGCTCAGCAGGCCGAAGGCACAGCCTCCACCGAGGAGGAAGAGGAGATGGGCGGTACCCGGCTGGAGCGCATGCAGCGACAGCTCAAGAAGGCTGTCGATGAAGAAAACTATGAGCGCGCTGCCGAGCTTCGCGACGAAATCGAGAAGCTCGAACAGGAGCAGGAGCAAAACCAGAATTAGCACGGACGCCGGGCCTGTCCAAACCGTGCGCACCGACGACGACTTCGCCGTGCTTCAGCACGCCACGAACGGAAGCCTCAGGGAACGCCGTCCCTGAGGCTTTGCTATTGGAACCCAAGGGCCTTGCCCTCGCGGACGCTCCGCAGGCCTCGCGTGCCCCTTGCTAAACCTCGACCGTCAACCGCCAATCTCGAACCGTTTGCCACGAATGCCCCGCACTCTCCCTGCCGTCCGCCGATGTTCGTTCTCCGACCTGGGGACCGTCTCGGATCTGTTCGTTGACTACTGCACCGACGGAGCGGCACTGCAGGACCACTACGCGGGCAACTGGCGCGATCCGGCAGCGCGGCGGCAGGCGGCCGCGGCCGCCGCAGAGCGCCCGGTGGGCCGCGACGCCCTGGCCGACGTCCTCGACGAGCAGAATGAAGCCTGGGGGGCCGGGGCTGCCACGCACCGCAACATCGCGGCGCTGCGCGACCCGGAGACCGTGGCCGTCGTGACGGGGCAGCAGGTCGGGCTGCTGACGGGGCCGCTCTACACGATCTATAAGACCATCACGACGCTCCAGCTCGCGGAGCAGTGGGCCGACGAAACGGGCCGGACGGTTGTGCCGATGTTCTGGATAGAGGGCGAAGATCATGACGCCGACGAAATCGCCCATGCCACCGTGCTGCATCGCAATGATGAAGTGGACCTGCGTTATGCCGGGCCCCGATCGCCCGATGGCGCGAACCGCGGGGCCGTGGGCCGGTGGACCCTGACCGAGGAAATCGACGATCTGCTGGGCCGGCTCGACGACATCCTCCCACCTTCCGACTTTAAGCCGACGGTGATGCGCCACGTCCGGGCGACGTATGCGCCAGGAACGACCGTCGAAGACGCCTTCGCGCAGCTTCTGCATCGCCTGTTTGACGGCGCCGGCCTCGTCGCGATGAACCCGGACGATGCCCGCCTCAAAGCGCTCACCGCGCCGCTCTTCTACCGCGACATCGACGATGCGGAGACGGCCGTCGCCCGCATCGAGGCCGCCAGCCAGGACCTCCGCGAGGCGGGCTACCATGCGCAGGTCACCGCTCGCCCGACCAACCTGTTCTGGCTCGACGACGACGGCCGCTACGCCATCGACCGCCAGGACGACGGCACCTACACGCTGCGGCACGACGGGCGGACGTTCACCAAGCAGGCGTTGCTCGACCGCCTCGAGCGCGAGCCCGAACGCTTCAGTCCCAACGTCGTCCTGCGCCCGCTCATGCAGGACCGGCTGGTTCCGACGGCGGCCTACGTGGCCGGGCCGGGCGAGGTCTCGTACTTCGCGCAGTACCGCGGCGTGTACGACTGGGCCGGCATGGCGATGCCCCTCATTCATCCGCGCGCCAGCGTCAGCCTCGTCGAGTCGAAAGTCCAGAAGGTGCTCGACAAGTTCGACCTGTCCATCTGCGACTTCGAGAGCGACGAGGAGCGCCTCTTCCAGGAGGTCGTCGTCCAGTCGATGGAAGTCGATGTCGACGCCCTCTTCAGCGATGCGCTGCGCGGGATGCACCAGGCCCTCAACAGCCTCAAGCCGCAGGTACAGGACGTGGATGCTACGCTCGGGTCGGCCACCGAGGCGGCCCGCGCCTCGGTCATGGAAGCCATGGACGATCTCAAGCACAAGGTCGTCCGTGCCGAAAAGCGGAAGCACGACGAAATCCGTGCCCAGCTGCGCAAGGCCCACGCCAACCTGCGGCCGGGAGGCGTCCTGCAGGAACGGCGGATCAACGTTCTGTATTTCCTCAACAAGTACAGCCTCGACCTGCTGGACGACCTGCGTCGCGTTCTCGACACCGACACGTCGAGCCATCAGGTGGTGGAGCTGTAAGTTCGATTGGGCGTTCCGAGTTTGGCGTTCCGAGTTGAGGCGGCGGGGGTCCTGCGGCGCCCGGCGCCGGTCTTCAAGTCCCGGTGGGAGCCTTAGCCGCAGAGGAGGCCCGGAGGGTCAGCAGCAATCGATCATACGGAGCGCTCAGTCCAACCTCATGATCGATGACTCGTGACCAACGACAAGCAACCCATGACTCACAACGCCGAACCCGCGGAGGACGCTGATGCGCTGTTCAGCGTGCTCGTCGAGCATGCCATCGAACTGTCGGCGCAGTGGCACGACGGCACGTACCGCAAGAGCTCATGGCGGGAGCCTGCGTTCGAGGTGCCCGAGGGAGAAGAGATCCAGGTGCCCGTCATCACGCACCTGGCGGCCGTGGCCACCATTGTGCAGAATGCCGGATGGGGGGAATCCGTCATCGCGGCGGCGTATCTGCACGATACCATCGAAGACATGAACGAGCACGGACAGCGTCTGCGCCGCAAGCAACTGCGCGACGCTGTCGGTCCCGAGGTGGCGCAGCTTGTCGCCCGTGTCTCGGAGCAGAAGACGGATGCCGACGGACGCCTCCTCCCGTGGCGCGAACGCAAAGAAGGCTATGTCGCCGGCCTGCGTGAAGGGCGTCCGGAAGCCATGGCCATCAGCCTCGCCGACAAGATTCACAACCTGTGGTCCATGAGCCAAAGCCTCGAAAACGGCGAAGACATTTTCGCTGCGCTGAGCGCCGGACCCGACGCGCAGCTGTGGTTTCATCGCGCTGTGCTGGAGGCCAGCCGCGTCCACGACGACCCTCGCCTCGTCCCGATGCGCGACCGCCTCGCGCGGGAAATCGATCGCCTGGCGCAGCGGGCCGCGGAGCACGCCGAAGCGGCCTGACCGCCCGGATGATCAAGGCGGGGCTCGTCTCGAACGCGTCCTTTCCCTTGCCCCTCCTCTACGTTCACACCCATGCCCGACCCGATTGCTTCGCACGTCCTCGTTACTGGTTCCAACCGGGGGCTCGGACTCGAATTTGTTCGTCAGCTGGTGCCGCGTGCCGAACGGGTGTACGCCACCTGTCGGAAGCCGGAGGCCGCCGCTGCACTGTCGGCCCTGGCCGAGGCCCATGGCGACACCCTCCGCATCGCTCCGCTCAACGTGGCCGATCCGTCCTCCATCGAAACGGCCCGGGAGCTCGTGGGGCGGGACACCGAGGCCCTCGATCTGCTCATCAACAACGCCGGCATCAACGGCGGCGGCCGGGCAGACCGCTTCGGCACGGTCGATGCCGAGACGATGATGCGGGTTCTGCGCGTCAACACCGTGGGGCCGCACCTCATGGTGCAGGCGTTTGCCGACCTGCTGGCGGCCGCCTCCGATCCGCAGGGGGCGAAGGTCATCAATCTCACGTCGCAGCTCGGATCCATCGCCAACACCAGCGGGGGCACGTGGCAGAGCTACAAAGTGAGCAAGGCCGGCCTCAACATGTGCACTCGGCTGCAGGCGGCCGAGCTGACCGAGGAGGGCATCACTGCCGTGTCGATGCATCCGGGATGGGTGCAAACGGACATGGGCGGCCCGGACGCGCGCCTCACGCCCGAGGAATCGGTGGCCGGCATGCTCGGTGTGATCGAAGACCTCACACCAGACCACGCCGGACGCTTCCTGACGCACGACGGCGGCGAGCTTCCATGGTAGAGCCGAACCGTTTGCCGAAGCGAGTCGTACACGATGCCTCCCAACGGGACGCCCCTCGACGGGGGCGAGCCCCCTTCGCCTTCATGGCTTGATTGGCACCCTCAGTTCATG
This sequence comes from uncultured Rhodothermales bacterium, assembly GCA_964345695.1. Classification (GTDB taxonomy): domain Bacteria; phylum Bacteroidota; class Rhodothermia; order Rhodothermales; family Salinibacteraceae; genus CAYFSC01. The sequence continues at coordinate 23,278 of CAYFSC010000015.1, forward strand.
GTGGATGACGTGACCCCTACCGATGCAGCGGCGGAGAACGAAGCGGTCCTGGTGGAAGAACCGGCCCGGCTTCGGCGCTTCGTGAGCGGCATGCCTTCGCTCGTCATGATGCTGGACGACGAGGGAACGATTGTGGCGCGGAGCGACCGATGGGGGCGGGTGTTCGTGCCCGACCTGGGCGAGGTGGCCGACGACGGCCAGATCGACGCCGCCTCCGACCTGCTGCATGCAGCCGACGAGGAGGTCCCCGATCCGTTCGTGGGCGACTCCTTCTTCGAGGTGTTCGAAGATCCGCACGGCGCCCTGCAAGCTGCCTTCGACGAATGCCTGCAGGCGCAGGAGAAGCGCTCCGACATGCGCGTTCCGCTGCAGATGCAAGATGGCGGAGTGTACTGGGTCGACTGGGAGGTGCGGCCGTGGCAGGCGCCGGACGGATCGGCCCGGGGCGTGCTGCTCTACATCGTGAACCGCACCGACCAGCACCGGGCCGAGTCTACACGTCGGCAGGTGGAGCGCCGCTTCGACGCCCTGGTGGACACCATCAGTGAGGGCGTGTTGCTGATGGACAACGACGGGATCTTCCGCGACTGCAACGCCGCTGCCGAGCAGATCCTCGGACGGCCCGCATCCGAGATCATCGGCACCAAGTTTAACGATCCGCAGTGGCGCGGCCTGCGTGAGGACGGAGCGCCGCTGCCGAACACCGAGTTTCCGTTCTGGCGGGCCTACTACGAGCGGGAAACCATCCACGACGCGGTCATGGGCATCTACCCGCCCGAAGAGCCGCCGCGCTGGATTCGCGTCAACGCCCAACCGCTCTTCCGCAACGGCGAGGACGACCCGTACGCCGTCCTCGTGTCGTTCGACGACATCACCGAGGAGCAGCTCACGGAGGAAGCCCTGCAGACCTCGCGCGATCTGTTGTCGAGTGTCCTTACGACCTCGCTCGACGGCATCTTCGTGTTTACTGCCGAGCGCGACGACACCGGCACGATCGACGACTTTACCTGTGCACTCGTCAACCCACAGGCCGAGAAATTCGTGGGCCGCTCCTCCGAGGAGCTCGTGGGGAGCCGTCTCCTGACCTCGATGCCCATGCACCGCGACAACGGGCTGTTCGAAGCCTACAAGCAGGTGGTGGAGACGGGCGAGCCGTTCGAGACGGAAATTCAGCTCAACAGCGACACGCTCAGCGGCTGGTTCCAGATCGTGGCCGTTCAGATCGAGGGCGGGTGCGCCGTCACCATGCGCGACGTGACCGAGCGCAAGCAGGCCGTGCAGGCCATGGCCGCGGCCAACGAGAAGCTGGAACAGCGCAATCGGGCCCTACGCGACTTTGCCTACATTGCCTCGCACGACCTGCAGGAGCCGCTTCGCAAGATCAGTGCCTTCTCCAACCTCGTCATTGAGGACTACGGCGACGACCTGGACGAAACCGGGCAGCACTACCTCACGCGCATGGAGGATGCGGCCCAGCGCATGTCCCAACTGATCAGTGACCTGCTCGTGTACTCGCGCGTCACGACGCGGGCTCGCCCGTTCGAGTCGGTCGATCTGAACGAGATCGTCGACAACGTGACCACCGACCTGGCGATGCAGATCTCAGACGTCGACGGCACTGTTGATGTCGGCGACCTGCCCACGCTCCAGGCTGATCCCACGCAGATGCGGCAGCTGCTGCAAAACCTGATCAGCAACGGCCTCAAGTTCCACCGCGACGGCGTCCCGCCCGTGGTGACCGTCCGCGCCTGCGTCGAGCCGCGCCCGGCGGAGCCGGAGCCTGCCCTGGAGGCCGACTGCGAGACTGTGTGTCGGATTACGGTGGCGGACAACGGCATCGGGTTTGATTCGAAATACGAGGATCGTATCTTCTCCCCGTTCAAGCGTTTGCATGGACGTAGCGAATACTCGGGGACCGGCATGGGCCTGGCCATCTGCAACCGCATCGTGGAGCGTCACAGCGGCGCCATTTCCGTGGAGAGCACGCCGGATGAGGGTACGACCTTCACCGTCCTCCTTCCCATCGAGCAGGCCGACGAGGAATCCGCGGCTCACCCTGAATCGAATGCGTAAACGCTGGATGAGCGACGATCAGAGCATACACATTCTCCTGGCGGAAGACGACCCGGACGACCGGCTTCTGACGCGCCGTGCGCTCAAGAAGAGCCGTCTTGCCAACAGCATCGCCACGGTCGAGAACGGCGAAGAGCTCATGCGTTACCTGCGCCGCGAGGGCGAATACCGCGACGCCGACGCATTGCGACCCGGTCTTATTCTCCTGGACCTCAACATGCCGCGCATGGACGGGCGCGAAGCCCTTAAGGAGATCAAATCGGATCCCGGCCTGCGGCGCATCCCCGTGATCGTGCTCACCACCTCGGAGGCCGAGCAAGACATTTTGCAGAGCTACGACCTGGGCGTCAACGCATTCGTCACCAAACCCGTCACGTTCGACGGCCTGGCCGACGCCATCGAAGCCATCGGTGAGTTCTGGTTCCAAATCGTAAAACTTCCCACCAACGCAGAGTGATGCCGGTTGAACGCTTTCGAACCGCGGTATGGCGAACAACCGCTCAGCGTCGTCCGTGCGTGAACGCAGGACGGAGCGTGGATGCATGACGGATCCCCCGTGCCCTCGTCCACGCCGAGCGTTTTCGCCCCGCAGGCGAGCGCGACGCGTCGTTCCGCGCAGCGGGTGATTCTGCGCAGCGGGTGATTCTGCGATGGCGCCACTTCCAATCGGAAAACGGATACGTGTATGACCACCACGACCGAGTCTGTCGACGTTCTGCTCATCGAAGACGACGAAGACGACTACCTCATTACGCGCTCGCTCCTGGCCAAGGCGCGTACCATCGATGCCGACCTCGACTGGGCAAAAAGCTACGAGGAAGGGCGCGAGGCCATTCTGACGAACGCCTACGACGCCAGCCTGGTCGACTATCGCCTCGGCGCCCAGACCGGCCTCGATCTGCTCGAGGAGCTCAACAACCGGGGCGGCGTGCGAACGCCCGTCATCCTTCTCACCGGCCAGGGCGACGTCGAGGTCGACCTCCATGCCATGCAGGCCGGCGCGTCCGACTATCTGTCGAAGGAGCAGATCGACGCTCCGCTGCTGGAGCGATCGATCCGGTACGCCATCGAGCGCACCGAGGCCGAGCAGCGCATCCGCGAGCAGGCCCAGTTTCTCGACAAGGCGCGCGACGCCATCATGGCCTACGACATGGACGGCCGGGTCGTCTACTGGAACAAGAGCGCCGAGCGCCTCACCGGCTACGGCGAAGATGAGATCGCGGGCACCAAGGCCCGCGACACTCTGTTCCGCCCGCACGAGCAGGAGAAGCTGCAGGCGTGCTACCAGACCGTCATGGAGGAGGGCGAGTGGACCGGCGAGCTGAAGCTCTACACCAAAAACGACGAGGAGCTGATCGTGGAGAGCCGCTGGACGCTCGTCCGCGACGCGATGGGGACTCCATCGTCCATCCTTATTATCAACACGGACATCACGGAGCGAAAGCAGCTGGAGTCGCAGTTCCTGCGTTCACAACGCATGGAAAGCATTGGTCGGCTCGTGGGCGGCATTGCGCACGACCTCGGCAATCTGCTCCAGCCCATCCTCCTCGGGGTGAAGGTGTTGAAGCGCCGCTTGGGCGAGGACTCGAAATCAGTGCAGACGCTGTCGATGATCGAGAAGAGTGCCGAGCGCGGGTCCAACATGGTGGAGCAGGTGCTCACCTTTGCACGCGGGGTGGAGGGCGAGCGGGCGCAGCTCCAGCCCGGCATGATCATCGAAGAGGTCGAGAGCATCACCGACGAGACCTTCCCCGACGCCATCGAGGTGCGCACCCGCGTGGCCGAGGACGTCAACCAAATCGTGGGCGACGCGACGCAGATCCAGCAGGTGCTCATGAATCTCTGCGTCAATGCCCGCGACGCCATGGAAGACGGCGGCACGCTCGCCATTCGCGCCTCCAACGCCGAGATCACCGAAGACGACGCGCAGCGCAACATCGAGGCGGAGCCGGGCGCCTACGTATGCATCACCGTGGCGGACACCGGCTCGGGCATTCCGGACGACGTCATCGACAAGATTTTTGAGCCGTTCTTCTCGACGAAAGAAGAGGGCGAGGGCACCGGCCTCGGCCTGTCGACCGCCTACAGCATTGTCAAGAGCCACGACGGCTTCATCGATGTGCAGAGCAGCAACGCCGGGACACAATTTGACGTGTATCTGCCCGTCGCCGACGTGGATGCTCCGGAACGCACGGCGCCGGAAGAGCGCGAACTCACGGGCGGATCGGGAGAGACGGTGCTCGTGGTGGACGACGAGGCTTTCATCCGGGAAACGGCCCAGGAGACCCTCAACGATGCGGGCTATCAGGCTCTCACTGCCGACGGGGCCGAAGCAGCCCTGCGCATCGTCGACGCGCGCGGCAGCGCGGTCGACGCCGTAATTACCGATCTGCGCATGCCCTCAATGGATGGCTTCGAGCTGATCCGGCGCGTGCATGCCCAGCATCCCAACCTGCCCATCATCGCCGCCAGCGGCATGGCCGACGGCCGCACCGACGACGCCGTAGAGGCCGGGGCGCGAACCTTCCTCGCCAAGCCCTTCACGGCCGAAAAGCTGCAGGCCGCTCTTCAGGATGTGTTCCAGCCCACGGCCGACGAGGCGTAGGCATCCTCGGGGAGAGGGATGCGCGGGGACGGGCCCCGCGCACGGTACAATGAAGCCCGCAGTACGCCTCACGCATCCTGCAATACGGCATTGATGGCGGCCTCTCCCGGCAGCGGCACCTCAAACCATGAGTCCCCCGCGTGGCCGCTGCTCCTCACGTCGGTGCTGGCGCTGGCGGCCCTCTACGCGCCGCAACCTATTCTCCCGCGGTGGGCCGAGGCGTATGGACTGCCGGAGACGCGCGTCGCGCTCGTCATTGCCGTCGCGCTCATTCCGCTGGGGATCGCGCCGCTCGCCGCCGGGGTTCTGCTGCGACGCGCGGCGACAGTCCCTCTGTTGCGCGGAGCGTCCGTCGTCCTCGCAGTGGCTGTCGGAGGGACGGCTCTGCGTCCGCCATTTGCCCTTCTGCTCGCCTTGCGCGTCGTGCAGGGCGTGGCCATCGCCGCGCTCCTCACGGCGCTGATGACGCACATCGCCCACGTTCGGCAGGGAGCCGCGATGCAGCGGCTCATGGCGGCGTACGTGGCGGCGACGATCCTCGGCGGCTTTCTCGGTCGCCTCGGGGCGGGGCTGACGGCCTCACTGGCGTCCGACGCGTTCTTCTTCGTCGGGCTTGCCGTTTTGCTCCTCCTCTCCGATCTCGGCCTGCGACGGCTGCCGGCTCGGGAGCCCTCGGGACGGGCCTCGCCGGAGTCGCGACCGCGTCTCGGTGCCATCCTCCGGCGGCCTCAGGTCGTGCGCATCTACGCGCTCATCTTCTGCCTCTTCTTCGTCTTCTCGGCGTTTATGAACTTCCTCCCGTTTCGCCTGCGGGAGGTGCAGCCCGGCGCCTCCGACGCGCTCGCCGGCGCCCTGTACGCCGGCTACCTCGTCGGCGTCGTCGCCTCCCTCGGCGCGCAGCGCGTGACGGCGACGCTGCCCCGCCCGCGGACGGCCATGACGCTCGGGGGCGGAGGCATCCTGGCCGCGCTCGGCATCGCGCTCGGGGCGTCCGTACCGGTGCTGTTTGGGGCTGTTGCCGTACTGTGCGCAACGTTCTTCCTGGCCCACGCCGTGGCTGCAGGACACGTCAACGACGCAGCAACAAGCGGTCCGAGCGGAACGGGGCGCAGCCTCGTCAACGGGCTCTACGTGGCCGTCTACTACACCGGCGGCGTCCTTGGGGCGTACGTGCCCGGGTTCGTGTACGACGCGTACGGGTGGAACGCCTTTCTCGGGCTCCTTGCCCTTCTGACTATAATTGGTTTGGGAGCACTGGTGGCTCCGTTCGGCCGGTAAGTTGCGGATCCCAGATTCGCAGGATTCCCGCCCTCCGCAACAAGTCGGGGCTCCTTCGTGGCGAGTCCAGACGCCGCTACTGCCCCGGCGGGTGGTAATCGACATCCTGAGCGGTCTCAACGGCCTCGTCGA
>CAYFSC010000016.1:0-15541 GCA_964345695.1 uncultured Rhodothermales bacterium
CGCGAGACATCGACGGCGACAAATACCTCCTATGCCTCATTCCTTTTTCCTGCCCATGACCCGTCCCGCAGTTCCTCTCCATCGGCTGCTCTGTGGCCTCGCGGTGATCGCGCTGACGCTGGCCCTCGGCGCTCCGGTCCAGGCGCAAGAACGTCCCCCCGAGCGCCAGATGCGGAGCTACATTCCGGAAGACGAGCTGGTCTCGTTTCCCCCCGACACGCCGTTCGACGAGTTCGTCGAGCTGCTCAATCCGATCTTCCAGCGCGAGCTTGGCAAAGAGATCGTCGACCCGGAAGACCGCACGTTGCCCATCGGCGTCTCGATCTCGGCGACGCACTACTTCGACGCCTTCGAGCTGGTCCTGCGCACCAACGACCTGACCTTTCGCGAAACCGAGCGGGTCTTCATCGTGCAGCCGGCGCCCGAGGAGCAGCAGGCCCGTGGCCCGGTACAGCCTGGGACCGGCCAGCCGGCCGACCAGGGCGAGCAGGAAGGGCCGCTTGCCACCCTCGGCACGCGGGAGATTCGCATCAACGCGATCCTCTTCAACATGAACCTCACGAAGGTCCGCGAACTGGGGCTGGACTGGAGCCAGTTCCTTAGCTCCTCCGGAGGCGGTGGCGGCGGTGGTGGCGCCGGTGGGGGAGGCGGCGGCGCAGGCGGCGGTGCAGGCGGTGCGGGCGGTCAAGGCGGTCAGGGCGGCGGCACGAACCCTCGCTTCTTCGTCGACACCGGCGATCTCTTCGACAACGTGGACGACGTCATCCAGGCGCCCGAGCAGGTCGAACTGGGCGTACTGGCACGGTTTTTCCGCGCTCTGGAAGATGAGAACGTGGGACGCACCATCGCGAATCCGGAGGTCACGGTTCAAAGCAGCGAGGAAGGGCAGATTCAGATCGGCCAGGACGTTCCGATCCAAACGCGCGACTTCTCCGGAAACACCGTCACCCAGTTTTTCGAGACGGGCATCATCGTCGACGTCACGCCGACGCTCATTACGCAGCCCGTGGCCGACACCTCGGGGGCGCCGTTGCTCGACTTCATTCATCTGGACGTGCGGGTGGAAGACTCGAACAGCCAGCCCTCGGTTTCCGGACCCATCATTAATCGCAACCAGGCAACCACCAAAGTGCTGCTGCTGGACGGCGAGGCTACGGCCATCGGCGGCCTGACCACAACGCAGAAGACGACGTCGCGACGGGGCCTCCCGCTGCTGAAGGATCTGCCCCCGTGGTTCTTCGGCCTGCGGTACGTCTTTGGCCGGGAGGTGACCAACGTGACGGAGCAGGAGCTGCTCATTGTTCTGCAGGCGGAGATCGTGGACCCGCTTCGGGCCCGGGCCGATCGTAAGGGGCCCCAGGAGGATCTTGTGGACGAACGGCGCAAACGATCGCAGGACGCCCTCCAAAAACTGGGCGAACAGGTGATTGAGAAGTCCAACTTCCCGACTCCCGAGGAGACGGAAGAAGGGGGCGACTCCGAGAACTGATTCATCACGAGTGGGTGGTGGTGACGAGAGGCGGCTCTGGACTCAGGGTCGCCTCTCGTCTATGGCACCGGGCCGTAGAGATCCATCGTTGCGAATGCTCGATGCCGCAAACTCGCGAAGGACGGAACACCGGCCGATCCCGCGGGAATACGGGGGAGCGCCGATTGATCCTGTCTTGGCCCCGACCAAACCGCCGCAACCCGCTTATGCTGCCCGTGTGGCTCACCGACACCGTCACCAGCGACCTGAACCGTGCGCTTCACTACACCAACCTCTGGGGGCTGGAAGGCGTGGAACTGCGGACGGTCGGCGGGCCCGACGATCGCGTGCCCGAGGTCAACGAGCGCCAGATTCGCGAGCATCTTGAACCGTCCGATCTTCTCGTGGCGGGCATTGTCCCTCGCCTGTTCGAGGGACCGGTGAGCGATCGGGCGGCGTGGATGAACGACCTGCTGCAGTTCGACGATACGCTCGCCTTCTGCAACCGCGTTCGGTGCCCGCGGGTGGTTCTCTCCCCCTTTGCCGCCGAGCCGGCGGCCGACGTCGACGCTGTCGCGGACGCCCTGCGCCGGGCCGGGGAAAAGGCCGCGGACTACGACGTGATCTTAGCGGTGCGCAACGGTCCCGAGACGACCCATCCGACGGGCCGACGTCTTGCGGAGCTTCTCGCGCTCGTGGATCACCCTCACGTGCAGGCGGCCTGGAACCCGGTAGGCGCCGTGCGCGCCGGGGAAGATCCGGCAGAGGGGTTGGCTCTGCTTGCCGACCGCGTCTCGCTCGTTCGATGCAGTGACGGTCGGGTTGCCAACGGCAGGTGGGAAGACCTGCCGTTCGGCGAGGGAATGATCGACTGGGAGGAGCAGCTGGCAACGCTCTCGGCGGCGGACTTTCAGGGGCCGCTCAGCCTCGAAATCTACGTCGAACCGCGTCCCAAGCACGGACTGCGCGCGGCCACCACCCTCATCCGCATGGTGCGGCATGTTCGTGCCGCCTGAGTCCCGTGCCGCTTGAGCCGTGCAGACCTGCCGCAGTGAAACCCGAAACCGGCACGTCGGTAGAGCCGCCCCAACTCGCCGCCATCAACCGCTTCCCGTTTTCCACCGCCATGGCAATTTCGCGTGACGAGGTCCGCCGCATCGCATCGCTGTCTCGGCTTCGCTTTTCCGACGAGGAGGAAGCTCGGATGGCCGAAGAGATGAGCCACATTCTGGACTATGTCGAAACCCTGAACGAGGTCGACACGGCCGGCGTCCCTCCGATGTCGCATCCGCTCGACCTCGAAAACGTCACGCGCGAGGACACGATTGAGCAGCGCATCGACCAGGAGCAAGCCCTGGCCCCGGCGCCCGACCGCTCCGACGGATACTTTCGGGTCCCGAAAGTCGTGGAGTAATCCGACACGTGCAGGACCTCATCCGGGCGGTCGTTGGACGTGCGCGTGGCGCGAGCGGCCTCGTTCTGCGAGGACGTGACGGACCCGGCGACGTGCGAGACGGTTGGGCCGTTCCGTGCAGTGACGCTGGAGTGGACCACCGCGTCGGAGATCGACAACACCGGGTTCGAGGTGCAGCGGCACGACGCGGCGGCCGACCGGTTCGTCACCGAGGGCTTCGTAGAAGGCGCCGGAACGACCGATGCGCCCCAGGCCTATCGGTTCCGGGTTGACGTCCTGGAGGCAGGGATGCACCGGTTCCGCCTCCGCCAGATCGATACCGACGGCCAGGCGGCGTACTCGCACGAGGTGACGGTGCGGGTGGGCCATCGGTGGGCCGTACGCACTCCGCGCCCTGGCGCCCAACCCCGCCCGCGGCTGGAGCGAGCTTCGCCTGACGACGCAAGACGCGCAGCCGGTCCGCGTCCAGGTGTATGATCTGCTGGGTCGGCACGTGGCCACGCCCTTCCGGGATCGGGTGGCGGCCAGCCGTCCCGAAATCATTCGCCTGCGCACCGACGGTTGGGCGCCCGGTTCGTACTTCGTGCGCATCATCGGCGAGCGGTTTGCCACCACGCAGCGTCTGATCGTGCTCGAATAGGTGGAGACCGCGGGCGCGCTAGGCCGCAGACTTGAAGGCCTCCTCGGGGTCGTACGCCTCGAACCCGAGGCGCTGCAGATAGGCGTAGGTCGGTGCAAACTCCTCCCGGAGCCGCTCATGCAGCGCGGGCGGGAGCGCCTCCCGATCGGCCGTTCCGAAGAGCGACAGCAGCGTCTTCTTGGCGCGGTGAATCAGAGGGCTCTCCAGCATGCGGGTGTAGAGGCCCGGCGCGTGTTCTCGGATCGGAGGGATGGTGGCGCGATACAGCCGCCGAAACCACGGACCGCCGGTCGGATTGCTGGGGCGATCCTCGGCGTTCGGGACCGGCACCGGGGAGAGGTCGAGGAAGTCTTGCACCTTCGCCCAGAAGGATGCAGGAGCACGACGGCCCTCTTCAAGGCTGACAATCCGGAAGCGCTCGGCGCCGAACCGCTCGCGAAAGGGAGGAAGGGTCTTTTCGTAGTGGCTGTCACGGACGAACGGGGCATTCGCGTCGAGCGCGTCGCCGAGGGGGGCTGCTTCCGAGACGTGCCCCAGTTGCTTGTGGTACTGGAACTGCGACCGCAGGCGCCGGATCGGGTCGCGGACGATGGCCAGGGCCCGCGCCTCCGGGTTGTACCTGCGGATGGCGTCGGCCACCTGCGGGTGCCGGTAGTACATGACCGTCGCGTCTCCGAAATACTCGAACGGCCGGTCGAGCGGAAAATGGGCATGGTAGGCCTCTAAATCGTCGGGGCCGTATGCGTCGAAGTCGCCGAAAAAGTAGAGCTCTTTCATGTCCGCCATGAAGACAGACGGGTGCTGGTCGAGCAGGTGGTAGAGCCAGCTGGTGCCTGCTTTGTTAACGCCGACAAGGAAGAGATTTACTCGATGCATCGCGCGGACACGTCGGTGCAGGTCGACTGGCGGAAGAAAGACACGGACGGTTGTCGCTTGGTCGCAGCGACACCACGGATGGATTGGAACGGCTCCGGAGATCGATTGATGCATCGACACAGACGGAAGAGGCCGCCCCTCGACGCGGCTCACCGGGAGAGTGCGCCGGCGAGGCCGCGCCCCCAGTCGCGCAGGTCGTCGAAAAAGACGTAGACCGCGGGCAGCAGGACCAGCGTGACGACCGTCGAGAACGCCAGGCCGCCGACGATGGCCCGCGCCATCGGGTAGTAGGCCGGACCGTCGCCCCCAACCTGCGTGGTGCCGACGCACAGGGGGATGAGTCCCAGGATCGTCGTGGCAGCTGTCATCAGGATGGGACGCATGCGCTCGCGTCCGCCGCGGACGACGGCTTCATGACGCGATAAGCCCTGTGTGCGCAGCAGGTTGATGTGGTCGATCAGCACGATGCTGTTGTTGACCACGACTCCAATCAAGATCAGCACGCCGATCCAGGCCATGATGGAAAACGTGGTGTTGGTGAGCAGGAAGAACCAGAACACGCCCACGATGGCAAACAGAATCGACGTCCAGATGGCCGCCGGGTGGATCAGGGACTCGAATAGGGCCGCCATCACAAGGTAGATGAGTGCCAGCGCAAGGAGCAGGTTGAACAGCATCACGTTCTGCGACTCTTCTTCCTCGCGCACCTGCGTCCCGTAGCTCCAGCGGTAGCCGGTAGGCAGGCTCAGGGTGGCGAGCGCCGCGTCGATGCGCTGGCGCACCTCGGGCTGGGTAAGGGCCTCGTCGTAGCCGACAGTAATGCCGGCCACCGTCGTGCGGTCCTCCCGCTGGATGGACCGCGGGCCCCGGCGCACCTCCAGGTCGGCCAGAGCGCCCAGCGGAATCTGGGCGTTCTGGGCCGCCGCGCCGGGGCGCTGCAGCGGAAGGGCGCGCAGCTGGTCCATGGACTGGCGATCGGACTCCTGGAAGAGCAGCCGCATCTGAACCTCGCCATTGCCTGTGCGAAAGCGGCGCAGCGGCTGTCCCCGCATGGCAGCCGACACCGTCTGCGCCACCTGCTGCGAAGAAAAGCCGTACTGGTGAGCGCGGTCCCGGTCCACGACGACGCGGACCTCTTGCTCGCCCTGCGCCACGTCGGCAGCGACGTCCTGCACGCCCGCGACGCGACGGAGGCGTTCCACCACCGATCCCGCGTGGGCCGCGATCACGTCGCTCGACGGCCCCGACAGGGTAAGGCGAAGGCTGTTGCCGTCGTCTCCGCCCTCGCGCGTGAAGGAGAGGCGCCCGATCGTCAGCTTCGGGAGAACGGCGCGCATCGAATCCTGGATCGCGGCCACGCTCTTCGTGCCGTCCTTACGGAGCAGGATGGTACTCTGTGCATAGTTGGCGCGGTAGTAGCTGTACACCGATGCGATCTCGAACGCCTCCTGGTGGGCAAACAGTACGTCTTCCACCTCCGAAATGGACTGTTCCACGCGATCCACGGTGTAGGTGTCGTGGAGATCGAAGTAGAGGCGCACCTCCCGTTCGGTGTTGTCGTTGGGGAAAAAGTCATTTTTCACCAGGGCCGCCGGAACGGCCACACTGGCCAGCACGGCGAGGATGGTGAGGGCGGCCACCCCACGACGGCGGAGGAAGCCGTCCAGCAATCGCGTGTACCGGGACGACAGCCCGGCAATCCAGCGGGCCTCCTGCGTGGAGCGGGGCGGGCGCAGGCGGCTCGTCAGCAGCGGCACAACCGTCAGCGAGATGAGCAGGGAAATGCCGAGCGCGATGCAGATGGCCACGGACACGTGCTTCAGAAAGAGCGTGACCTGATCGGACTGGCTCACAATCATCGGCAGGAAGACAATGGCCGTCGTCAGCGTTCCGGCCGTCACGGCGAGACCGACTTCTTTCACGCCGCGCAAGGTGGCCGCTTCCCGACTCGACGAAGATGACGGTGCCTCGGAGTCCGGGCCGACGGAGTCTGGGAAAGGAGCCCCAGAGGAGGAAAAGGCCGGAGGATCGGTCGGGCCTTCGGAGGCCGCCTCGCTTTCCTCGCCGGCCACGGCAAGATGCTGATGCCGGTGAATATTTTCCGTCACGACGACCGCATTGTCCACCAGCATCCCAACGGCGAGCATCAAGCCCATCATGCTCAGCACGTTGAGCGACAGGCCGAAGAAATACAGCGCCCCTACGGTCACCAGAATGGAGATGGGCACCGCCAGCGTGACGATCATCGTGGTGGCCAGGCGCCGCAGGAACAGATACAGCACGATCAGGGCAAAGACACCGCCGAGGAGCCCGGCGAGGAGCAGGTCCCACAGCGACGAGGTGATGCCCTCGGCGCTGTTGTCCATGACATACACGTTGATGCCCTGCATCTCGGGGTCGTCGCCGAGATCGGCAATGGCGGTTTCGACGCGACCCGCAACCTCCACCGTGTTGGCGCCCGACTCTTTGGAGACCACGAGGCCGACGGCGTAGGTGCGATTGAGGTGCCGGCCATGGTCGAGCTTCGGCTGCTTCAAGGCGACCGTCGCCACATCTTTGAGGCGCACGCCCGCGTCCGTAACAACAAGGTCGCGGATGGCGTCGAGCGTTGCGAGTTGGCCGACCGGCCGCACCATAAATCGAGTGCCGCCGTCCGTGACGCGACCGGCCGCCACCGACAGATCGCTCCGGCGCAGTGTGGTTGCCAGGCTTACCAGGTCGACGCGATGCGCCGCGACGCGATTGGCATCCAGTTCGATCTGTACCTCGCGTGGCGCCACGCCCTGCAGCTCCACCTGCGACACCCCGTCGATCCGCTCCAGTGGGCGCTTCAGCTTACGATCCAGCAGCTCGTACGCCCCGGCCAGGTCGCGGTCCGACGAGATCCGCACCTGCAGAATGGGCATGTCGGTGGTGGAGAACTGAAAGACGAAGAACCGTTCCAGGTCGCCTGGAAACTGATCGCGAACCCCGTCGAGCTTCTCGCGCACCTCGATGGCCTTGAGGTCGGTATCTGTCCCAAACCGGAAACGGAGCAGGATCTCGGCGCGGTCTTCGTAGGACGTCGCAGTCATGCTTTTCACGTCCGTGATGGTCGCCAGTCCTTCCTCGGCGGGGCGCGTGATCTGCCGCTCGATCTCTTCGGGCGTCGATCCGTCGTAGGGGATTTGCACGAACAGCACCGGCGCGTCGAACTCGGGGAAGAGCTCCAGCGGCACGAGGCGCGTCGCGATGCCCCCGATCACGATGAGGCAAACGAAGACCATCAGCGTCGTGACGGGGCGGCGGAGAGCGGTCTTTGTGATGGACATGGCGGGAGGAGTCAGGAAATGGCGGGGGCGTCCGGCCGGACGGCAGCGCAGCCTGCCGCTTCGTGCACCGGCTTCTTCTCATCCGGTGGGGAGCGGCCCGTCATCGGCGAGGCTTTTGCGATCCAGGACCGTGTAGAGCACCGGAATGACGACGAGCGTGAGGAGCGTGGAGACGAGCAGGCCACCGATCACCGGGATGGCCATTGGGGCCCGCAGCTCGGCGCCTTCTCCGAAGCCGAGGGCGAGCGGCAGCAGGCCGAGGGTCGTGGTCAGCGTCGTCATCAGGATCGGGCGCAGGCGCAGGCGAGCGCCCTCCACCACGGCTTCCATCTTGGGCATTCCCTGCGTGCGAAGCTGATTGACCAGATCGATGAGCACGATAGCGTTGTTGACGACAATCCCGGCCAGCAAAATCAGTCCGATGAAGACGACGACGCTGATCGTGGTGCCCGTCAGCCAGAGGGCCCAGATGGCGCCCACCGCGGCCAGCGGGATGGAGAAGAAGATGACGAAGGGGTGTAGCAGCGACTCGAACTGGGAGGCCATCACGAGGTAAACCAGAAACATGGCCATCAGCAGGGCAAACAGGAGCGAGCGAAAGCTAGCGTCCATCTCGGCGCTCTGTCCGCTGAGGCGAGCGGTTTGTCCCGGCGGGGGCGGAACGTCGGCCAGGATGGCGTCGATCTCCTGCTCGGCCGCGCGCAAGTCGCCGTACTGAAGGTTGGCCGTAACCAGGGCCACGCGCTCCTGAGCGACGCGTCGGATCTCGCTCGGGCCCACACGTACCTGGACGTCTGCCACGGCCTGAAGTGGAATCGGGCGGGCGCTCTGCCCGTTCACGGTCAGGGTCTTGATCTTCTCGATGGAAGCGCGGTCGTCGGCGCGGGCGCGAACCCGCACGTCGATCTTGCGGTCGCGCCACGAGTAGCGGGTAGCGACGGTCCCACGCACCTGGCTCACCACGCGGTCGGCCACCTCGTGCACCGCCAGCCCCAACGCCGCGGCCCGCTCGCGGTCGAAGTGGATCTGCACTTCCGGATGCCCCTGCTCCATGCTCGACTTGACGTCGGCGAAGCGGTCGGAAGCGCCCATCCGGGCCGCCACTTGAGCCGCCGTCTGTTTGAGGTCGTCGAGGTCGTAGCCGGCGACCTCGACCTCGATGGGCGTGTCGAACGTGAAGAGCGTCGGGCGGCTGAACGTGTACTGGGCGCCGGGCATGCGGTCGAGCACCTGGCGCATCGACGCTGTGGCGCGCCGCTCCGCCTCCGGGCCTGCATCGGACGCGAGAGCGACGTGCACCTCGCCCCAGTTTTCGCCGCCCTCGTCGGGATTGGCGTCCATGCGGCTTCCGGTTCCGGCCACGGCAAACGTCGTTTGCACGCCCGGAAGCGTCGCTGCCGATCGCTGCAGGCGCGCCAGGACGCCGTCGGACTGGGCCAGCGGCGTGCCCGGCGGCATCTTGACCTCCACGTCAAACTCGTTCTGCGCCAGCTGCGGGATGAGCTCCAGGCCGAGCTGCGGAACCAGCAGGAGGGAGCCGGCAAACAGTCCGACGCCCGTCACCAGCACCGCGCCCCGATGCGCCAGCGCTCCGCGGAGCAGCGACGGATACCGGTCTGCAACAGGGTCGTACATCGCATTGAAACTCCAGAGCAGGGGCAGGAGCAGCCACCGCCCGATCCGCCCGAGCACCTCGCGGACAAACCGCGTGAGCCCCCAGCCGGCCCCCCAGACGAGTGCCGTGATCGCCGTCCCAACGAGCCACACGCTGCCCCGCAGCACGAATCCGACAACGTGCAGGGGGCGCCACCAGAGTGCACCCCGGCGCATGCGAACCCGTAGGCGCTTCCACGACGGACGGGTGGGCCAGGGAATCCGGTTGGGGCCGTCGCCGGAGGGTCCGCCGCCGAGGGAGGCCAGCATCGGGATGAGCGTGAGCGCCACGACGAGCGAGGCGAGCAGGGCGAAGGTGACCGTCAGGGCCTGGTCGCGAAAGAGCTGTCCGGCGATGCCCTCCACGAAGATCAGCGGACCGAAAACCGCGACGGTCGTCAGCGTCGACGCCATGATGGCCATGCCGACCTCGCTGGCGCCCCGACGCGCGGCCTCGGCCGTTGAGGCGCCGTCTTCGCGGTGCCGCGCGATGTTTTCGAGCACCACAATCGCGTTGTCCACCAGCAGGCCGATGCCCAGCGCCAGCCCGCCGAGCGACATGATGTTGAGCGTCAGCCCGGCGCCGTACATCAGGTTGAAGGTTGCGATGACCGACACCGGAATCGTGGTGCCGATGATAAGGGTCGTCTTCAGGTCACGCAGGAAGAGGTAGAGAACAAGAATGGCCAAGAGGCCACCGATCAGCCCCGCGTTGACGACCTCGTCGATGGCGCTGGCGATGAAGACCGACTGGTCGTAGACCTTGACGAGCTCCATGTCATTCGGCAGTCGCTGCTGCAGCCGTTCGAGTCGCTGGGCGACGACCTCCGCCACAGCGACCGTGTTCGCGTCGCCCTCCTTGTAGATGGCCAACTCCACGGCCTCGCGCCCATCGATGCGGGTGATGGTTTCGCGCTCGCGATGGCCCATCTGCACCTCGGCCACGTCGCGCAGGTAGATGGGAGCCGGGCCGTCGGAGCGCAGGACGACGCGTTCGATCTCGCCGACCGTCTGAAACTGGTTCAGCGTTCGCATCAGGTACTGCTGGGTGCCCTCCTCCAGGCGGCCTCCGGAGAGGTTCACGTTCTCGGCCGCGAGCACCTGAGCGACGCGGTCGATGGTCAGGCCCAGCTGGGCGAGGCGCTCGGTGTCGACATGCACGTGGACCTCGTCCTCCAGGCCGCCGCTCACCTTTACGGCCGCCACCCCGGCACTTGACTCGAGCGAGCGTTTGATCTCCTCATCGGCATACCGGCGCAAGACCGTGAGGCCGCGTTCGTCCAGAGACGGTCCTCCGCTCGGGGCCAGCTCGCCTGCGGCGTCCGCCAGAAGCTCCGGGTCGTCCTTCAGCGCCAGCCCGTAGCGCATAATTGGGTCCAGCGACGGGTCGAATCGGAGCAGCACAGGACGCCGGACCTCCAGCGGCAGGTTGATGGCGTCAAGCTTCTCGCGCACGTCGAGGCTGGCCATGTCCATGTCGGTACTCCACGCGAAGTTGAGCACGACGTCCGACTGCCCTGTGCGCGAAATCGACCCGATGGTCTCCACGTTTTTGACCACGCCGAGGGCTTCCTCGATCGGCTTTGTGATCAGGTTCTCGATCTCCGCCGGGGCTGCGCCTTCCAGCTCTGTGCGAATCGTAAGAGCAGGGTGCGCCAGGTCCGGCAACAGGTTGAGGTTGAGGCGGGAAAGCGCTACGCTGCCGAACAGGAGCACCGCCACCGTAAACATGGCGATAGTGACGCGGCGGCGGGTGGCGAGATGAACGAGGGTCATTGCAACCGAGGGAAGGAGGAGAAATGGACCGGATGGAGGCGTGCCCCTGCCGGGACGCGCAGGCGAAGACGCTGGAGACTGCGGAGTGCAGTCGACAGGAGTGACCCAGGACGGATCGCCGAGACGTTCGCCCGGTGACCGCCGCCTGCGGGCTGAACTCTAGCGCTGGGCGACGATCTCAACGGCCGCGCTGTCACGGAGCGCACTGTTTCCGCTGACGACCACCATCGCGCCCGCGGTCAGCCCGTCCAGGATTTCGACGCGGTTCTCGTCCGTGTAACCGGTACGGACCGACGTGCGGTGGGCCAGGGAGTCCTGCACCACGAAGACGCTCGTCCGGTCGTCCTCCTCAATCACGGCGCTCTTCGGGATGAGCAGAGCCTTCTCGCGCGCATCGTACTGGACGCGGATCCGTCCGAACATGCCGGGCTTGGCCGTGCGGGAGGGGTCGCGCACCTCAACGACGACGCGAAAGGTGCCCGTCTCCGGATCCACGGTCGGGCTGATGAGCGTAACGACCCCGGAGAAGCCACGTGCAGGCAGCGCGTCGAGGCGAAGTGTGGCAGGCTGGCCAATGCGGAGCTTGTCAAGTTCGCGCTCCGGCACGTGCATCACGGCCCAGAGCGGGTCGAAGTCGGTGATCTGAAAGGTGGCGTCGTTGGTCCGCACCATGTTTCCGGTCTTAACGTGCCGCTTCGACACCATCCCATCGATGGGGGCGCGGACGGTCGCGTACTCCAGTTCCAGCTTGGCGAGGTCGTGAGCCACCTCCTGCGCCTCGAAGTCCGAGCGGACCTGCTCGTACTCTTCGGCGCTGACGAGTTGCTTGTCGCGCATGGTTTGCATCCGCTCGAAGACGCGCTGCAGCTTGCCAAGCGTGACGGCCGCGCGCTGTACCTCCAGCCGGAGCCGGTCGTCATTGAGCTGGACCAGCGGGGTGCCGGCCTTCACCATCTGGCCTTCCTCAACGAAGACGTTCTCAACGACCCCTCCGACCTGGGCCACAACCGTCGCTTCGTCCTCGGCTTCCAGGGAGGCGGTTCCGGAAAAGAACGCGGCAGCGGTTCCCGTCTCCACCGTGGCAACCTCGACCGGGGCGGCTGCGGCGGCGGGAGGATCAGGCTCTTTGGACTGCGCCTCGCCCCCGCAGCCGGGAAGAGCGAGGATCAACAGCAAAACGCCCACGCCAACAGCGAGGACCGGGAGGTGCGAGCGAAGCAAAACTGCGGATGTCGGGAGCGTCATGAGGCCCAGGATTGCAGAACGGGGGTCAAGAGGGGGCGGTGCAAGGCCCGCTCTCAGCGAGATTCACACCCACGACGCGCAATCGACGGAAAAGGTTACATCCTCGACGTGTCAAGTTATGGAGAAAGGGAAGGCCGGAGCCTCGGACTCCACGGAGGCCCCGGGCGCCCGGGGCCCCCAATCTGGGCGCCACCAAGACGTAGAGGGGACCCCGACCGGGAACCGATTCAAACAAGTCGCTTCATCCGGAGGCAGCGCTCCAGCCAGCGTTTCTTCTGGGTCAACAGTTTCAGGCTCATTGCAGACTGTGCCTTGCCGAACCGGCGCTTGGCGCGAGCGTGGATGTCGCGGATGTGTAGATCCCTGCCCCGATTCTGGAGGGCGTAGGCCAACTGGGTGGCCAACTCGGCACATTCGGTGCGCAGCGCGTCTTCGCGGGCATTGACGTCGAGCGACGTCCCGCCGTCAAACTGTTGCCGCCGAACGCGGAGCGACGAGTTGGGACCGGACTCGTCCATCTCCAGCCGGTGCGTTTCGAACTGGCTCTCGCTGACCGAGGTAACGGACCAGTGGGAGCGTCCGTCGGCGTCGTTCGCCTTTTCCGGCGACGTTCTTTCCGTGTCCTCGGTGCGGCGATGGATGCCCTCCTGCACCTCGCGAGTGATCCAGTCGAGGGTTTCCGACAGCCCCAAGTCGCCCGAGGTAAAGACGTCGCACACGTTTTCCTCCTCGCTCCATGCGTCGAGGTACCGCATGCCGCGAAAAATCTGCTGGAGACACTTCGACCGGGCGCTGACAAGATCCAGCTTTGCGACGACGCTAATCGCCTTGATGTCCGTTCCCTCGCCGATCATGTCCACCTGCACCATGATGTCGATCTCGCCGCGGCGGTAGGCCTCCAGGCGGTCCTCCCGCTCTGCGCGTGGCACGTCCTGCCCGATGCGCGTGGCCTCGAGCCAGCCGTAGCGCCGTTCGATGAAGGCGAGGACGTCCGCAGCATGGCGATTGCTCATGCAGATGACGAGCATCTGGTGGTTCGGCGAGCCGTCGCCTGATCCGCGGTGCCGCGCCCGTTTCGATTGCAGCCGTCCGATGGCCGGGCCGAGCAGAGTGTCGAGGTACACGTCGTGGAAGCGCAGGTGGCGGCGGGCAAAAAAGCGGTCGATGTCGCCGGTGGAATCCCGCGGGACCTCGTTTTTGAGCTCAGCGAGGGTGAACTCGACCTCGCGGCCCGAGTCTTCTTCCACCATCGTGATGGTGTAATCGACCACGTGGGCCTCCACGCGTTTCAAGATCCCTCCCTCGGCGTGGGCGTCGCGCAGTCCGACCTCATGCAGCGCGCGATAGTAGACGGACTCGCTGCCGTCGTCGTGTGTGACGACATCCTGGGGCATGCCGAAGAGAGGCTCGCCGTCGCTCCGCATGGGCGTTCCCGACAGCCCGACGAGCGCGTCGTACGGAAGCCGAGCGATTGCGCCCGACCAGGCGCCCTCTTCGGGAAGGTGGTGCGTTTCGTCGAGCACGAACAAGGGGTGCCCTTCGTTGCAGTACCGGTGCAGGCTCCGGTTTCCGGCAGACCCGCAGGCATACTGGTACGTCGCCACCACGATGGGGATATCCGGGTTTTTGAGGTACACCTCGCTGGCATCCGCCACGCAGAAGGGCATGGGCGGTGCACCGATCCAGCGGAGCATGCGCGCCATCTCGTCGGCGTCGGCGTACTGGTCCCGCAGGTTGCCTCGGGGAACGAAGACAACGAGCCGGTCGGCCACCCCCTGGGCCCGGGCCACGGTGAAAGATGCGAGGGCGATCAGCGTCTTTCCGTAGCCGGGGACGAAGACGCCGAGGTGCGACCGCTCCCCACGTTGGTACGCGGCGGCCAACTTGCGCAGAAAGGCTCGCTGGCCGTCGCGAAATTGAAAGGAGGGAGCCGGATCCAGGCCAGGAATGGATGCCGAAGACGGCGGAGGAGAAGGCATGAGGCGGATGCATCTGAAGGCAAGGCTGCAGGCCGGGAATCGGCCCAAAATCGACGGGTCCGAACGTACAGCGGGCCGCGCAGAGAGAAAAGCAGGTTCGCACCAGTTCCCATAAAACTTACAGGTCGTCGCTTCGAGGCGGCCCGTGGCGCGTTCCCCACGACGTCCCGGACCCGGCAGGGTGAGAAACAGCCGTCCGCTCGATTCGTCCAACGCGATGCTTCTTCGTTCCCCTCTTTGCTCGACCTGCTTGTATGCCCTATTCCGCCGAGATCAGCCGTCAACAGCCGACGGCCTTTCTGTTCCTGCTCGACCAGTCGGCCTCGATGCAGGATGCCTTCGGAGGCGCCGAACAGAAGGGAGACGCGGCGCCAAGCAAGTCGCGCGTGCTGGCGGACACGGTCAACCGCTTGCTGCAGAACCTCGTCCTGCGCTGTGCCAAAGAGGAGGGCGTTCGCGACTACTTTCACGTTGGCGTCATCGGCTATGGCGAGCGCGTGCAGCCGCTCGTGCAGCCGGCCGAGAACCTTAACACCAGTACGGGGCTGATCCCAATCAGCCACCTCGCCGAGCGGCCGAAGCGGATGGAGCAGCGCGTTAAGGCGGTTGAGGACGGGTCGGGCGGCACCCGGGAGCAGCGCGTCAAGAGGCCTGTCTGGTTCGATCCGCACGCGAAGAACGGCACCCCCATGTGCCAGGCCCTCGACCTCGGGGCGCAGTACGTCCGCGACTGGATCGACCGGCATCCCGGCAGCTTTCCGCCCGTCGTGCTGAACGTGACCGACGGCGAGGCCACCGACGGCGAGCCCCTCCGGTACGCGCAGCAGCTCCGCTCTTTCGCCACCGACGACGGCGAGGTGCTGCTCTTCAACGTGCACCTGTCTGAGTCCGAGGAGCCGGCGGTGGCCTTTCCCTCGCACCCCGACGAGCTGCCGCGGAACGACGAGTACGCCGAGGTGCTGTTTCAGATGTCGAGCACCCTTCCGTTCACAATGCGTTCGGCCGCAGAGCAGGAGGGCTACACGGTCGATCTGGACACCCGCGGGTTCATCTTCAATGCCGACCCGGTGTCACTCGTCACATTCCTAGAGATCGGCACGCGGCCCAGCAATCTGCGCTGAAGCGTTCGGTCCCACGTGTTCGGTCCCACGTGTTCGATCCCACGCGTCCCGCTGCGAG
>CAYFSC010000016.1:15641-28919 GCA_964345695.1 uncultured Rhodothermales bacterium
GTTCGGTCCCACGTGTTCGGTCCCACGTGTTCGATCCCACGCGTCCCGCTGCGAGAGCCCCTGCACCGTCTGTCCGAAACGCATGAGCACACCGCCTCGCGCCGTTGACTGCCGCATCCTGACCGTTCCGAAGGCGGGCCATCGTGCCGAGGAAAACGAAGATGCGGCCGCCTGCACCGCCGAAACGTGGCCGGTGCGTGCGGCTGTTGCCGACGGCGCCACGGAAGCGGTCTTTTCGGCGCTCTGGGCCGAGATGCTGGTCGCGCGGTGTCTGGCGGACGAGGTGGCGACTCCTGCGGCCCTTGAGGATGCACTTCCTGCCTGGCAGGACGATTGGCAGAACCATCCCGCCGTTTCCTCCCAGGACCTTCCGTGGTACGCCGCGGCAAAAGCAGCCGATGGCGCGCACGCGACGCTGCTGGCGCTCACGCTGCGACCCGCGGGCACATGGCAGTGCATCGCCGTAGGCGACTGTGTGATGATGCATCTGCACGACGGTCGGCTGCGGTGTGCCTGGCCGATGGATGATCCTGAAGCGTTCTCGGATCGTCCCGCCCTTCTGGCCAGCGTGGCCCGCTCGTCGCGGCCGCAGGTGAAGTCGGCTTCTGGCGAGTGGGCGCCCGGCGACGGACTCCTGCTGGCCACCGACGCCGTGGCGGCCTGGCTCCTCCGCACCGACCCGGCTGCAGCCCTTGCGTGGGATGCAGCCTCGTTTGCCGAGCGAGTTGAGGCTGCGCGGACCCAGGGCCGCCTCCGGAACGACGACAGCACCCTCGTTCAAATCCACACGTGAGTCGCGTCCGATCCTGCCGCGCCTCGACACCGCAGGTCCGTTGATCCGTACGGCACTACGGCGCCCCACCGGTCGCCGCCGACCTTCCTCTACCCTCTCGCACACGCGTTCGTCTCACCCTCGCCCGTGTCGTATCCAACCCCGAGCGATTACCAGGAAGCCTTGCAGGTGCCGGCCTCGGCGTTTGCCGACCCCGATCTGCAGACGGCCGAGCCGCGAACCAACGTGTTGGGTCTGCCGCAGCCCATCACCGGGGCCTTCGCCGCTGTCTTTCCGATGACGACCGAGACCGGGCAACGGTACGCCGTAAAGTGTTTTCTGTCGGATGTGCCGGACCAGCGTGCCCGGTACGAGGCCATAGCGGCGCACCTGGACGCCCATGACCTCGACGCCACCGTGCAGTTTGAGTACCAGCCGGAAGGCGTGCAGGTCGACGGCGAGCGCTATCCCCTTCTCAAGATGGAGTGGGTGCAGGGCACCACGATCAACCGATTCGTGGATGCGCATCGGGAAAAGCCGGCCGTGCTGGCCCGGCTGGCCCGGCAGTGGGCGACCACGGTGCAAGTCCTGGAGGACGCCCAGGTTGCGCACGGCGATCTGCAGCATGGCAACATCCTCGTCGTGCGCAGGGACGACGGGCTGCGCATCCGTCTCGTGGACTATGACACGATGTACGTTCCTGCTCTGGAGGGACGGACGGCCGCGGAAGTGGGCCACCGCAACTATCAGCATCCGGACCGCACGGACGCTGATTTTGGGCCGCGGTTGGACCGGTTTGCTGGGCTGGTCATCTACACGGCCCTGCGCGCCTGTGCCGTTCGGCCTGCTCTCTGGGATCGGTTCGACACGGGCGAGAATCTGCTCTTCCGCGATGCCGACTTTTACACCCCGGACGCGTCTCCGGTATTCGAGGCGCTGGCGGCCATCGACGATCTGGCACCGCTGCCGCAGGTGCTGCGACGGGCCTGTTTCGTAGAGCCGGAGGCGGTGCCCGCACTCCAGAGCGTCAAGCAGGGCGACCACTCGCTCGACCGGCTGGCCGTTGCGAGCGGGGCGTTCCAGCGACGTCGGCAGGAGGCCAGGGGGCAGGCCCGCGACGGGTTCGCACGCGCCTTTTTGCCGGGGGCTGGGGCCGTGCTGGCAGGCACGGTCGCCATCGCCGCCGTGGGGACTCTGTGGGCAGCGGGGGCCGGGCTCGGTGCAGCACTGATCGCGGCCGGCTGGGAGGTGGCGCGGCGCTACCGCCAGCTCCCGGTCGTCCGGCGCCGCCGGCGCCTGCAGCAAGAAATCGACCGCATCACCGACCTCATCGCGGGCCTCCAGCGTCAGATCGAGAGCCTGAAGGCCAAGCGCCAGACCGTGCTCGACACCGTCGACGAGCAGCGCGCGGCCCGCCTGCAGGAGCTCCAGGAGGAGGCGCTGTACGACCGGCTCAAGCATCACTTCATCGGCGAGGTGCGCCAGGTCGAGCACATCACGCACAAGCACGTGGTCCGCCTCAAGTCGGCCAACATCCGGACGGCCTATGAGGCGAAGCCCGAAAACATCGAGGCGATCCGGCGGCTGAGTGACGAAACCAAAGCCCGCCTCCGAATGTGGCGGGCGGCTCTGGTGAACAAGTACGAGGACGACATCCCCGAGTCGTTGTCTCCGGCCGAGGAGCGCCGGCTCCAGCGGTATGTGCAGCACCGGGTGGAGGACATTGACGACGAGATCGCGCGCGCCACGGAGAAGGTGGAGGTGCAGCAGGTGGAGCGAGAGCGACTGCGCGACCGCCGGGACGAACTGCCCAACGTCTCACTGGGTTGGTATCTTCGGTATCTGCTTCGGTTGGCAACGCTCCCCACCCATTCCGATCGGCCTGAACCGGCGCTTGGATCCAACGGGACCGATCGGGGGCACGCAGCGGCCGGAGATTCTCTTCCATCGGCACGCCCACCGGTACGAGCAGAGGAGGACGGCCCGTGGGGGGACGCATCTGCAGACGCGTAGCAAAGCAGAATCGGCGGCTACTCGTCCAGGAGATCGTCGATGTCGTCCAGCGTGGTGTCCGACGGATCCTCGGAAGGGGGATCCTCCTCGTCTTGGCGTACCAGCGCTACAATCGCCTGATGCGGCACGATCAGATACTCGTCGCCCTGGTAGCGGAGTTCGATGGCCTCCTTCTCTACGAAAAACGCCTGGTCGCCTTCCTCCGCCTGCAGGGGAAGGTACCGCACCGGCGTCTCCGACTGCTTCCAGGATTCGGTCTCAGAATACTCGGGATTGGCCGTCAGATATCCGGGACCGGTCTTCACCACGCGACCGTTGCGCAGGTTTTGCTGCCCGGCCACGGTTGCTGGGACAACGAGCCCGGAGCTGGTGCGCTCCTCGCCCATGATGGGCTTGATGAGAACGCGGTCTCCGACAACAATCAGTTCGGCCATAGCAGGAGGCATTCTGGGCGTTCGTCGTAATGCGAGGCACGGCAAACGCAGCGGGATCCTTACGGATTCAAGACGGCGTCCATCTCCATAGAAAGCACATTCGACGGGAGACCCCGGCGCGGAGACGGCGAAAAAGAAAGGAGGGGGCGTTCTTGCAGAATCCTTGCAGAAGGCGACCCTACAGAACACGAAGAACGATCACGACGACGAGGCTTACCAGCCCGGCAGCAATGGCCATCAGCCGAATCATGCGGTCAACCGGATTTTCCATTGAGCGAGGAAGGACGGGCGTTTCGGTGGGAGTGGGGAGGCAAGAGACAATACCATACTATGAAATTTTGCTGTGGAACCGAAGCCGGTCGGCCTAACTTACCGAAAAGGTAATATTCCGCCGAAGCGCCGCGCGTCTTCGCCGCGGAGAGGGGCAGCGGGCCAGCCCTACGGCTCCTGACGGGCGCGTGCGACTGTGGCTCGAGCCCGGGTTTGCAGCAAGCGCAGCAAGGAGACGTCGGGGCCGGAGAGGGACAGGGGCGTACCGCCGTCCAGATCGTGCATCTGCAGGTGGCGGGCGACCTTGACCGCGCAGCTCCAGGACAGGGTGACGCCGGCGCCGCCGTGTCCGTAGTTGTGCACCACCAGTCGATCATCGATCTCCGAGGTATCGAGACGCACACCCTCGCCGTCGAGGTCGCGAGCAAATCGGTAGCCGACCGTGGCGCGCATCGACTGCTGGGTGACGTCGATACCGAGGAGGAGGTCCAGAATGGCGGCATTCTCCCGCACGATGGGGGCCGGCACGTCCTGCCCGCCGATGGACATTGTGTCGCAGGCGAGGGGCTCGCCTGTCCAGCGGTCCTCGTCGTCCAGCGACCCGGGGCGTTTGCTTCCCCCGAGGAGCCAGCTGTCGGTGCGCGGATACACGTAAAGGCCGCCGGGGTCGCCGTACGGAGTCGGGTAAGCGTCGAAGCTCGGGACGTAGTTGTACGACACCATCTCGCCCTCGTGCAGCAGGGGACCGGGCGGCGTGACGTGCACGAGGGTGCCCTTCAGGAAGGAGTGCGGCCGGTCGTCCTCGAACAGCGACGGCCCGCCGGCACCGAGGGCGTTGACGAAGGCATCTTCGGGGAGCGTCTTCAGGTCCTCCTGCGAGAGGTCCCGCTCCTCAATCTGGCCGCCGGCGGTTTCGTAGAGCGCAAAGAGGCGCGCAAGATACGTCGGGGTTTCGGCGAAGTAGCAGCGGAAGCGCCAGCCGAAGACGGCGTCGGCGCCAGGGCGTCGCGGAATGCCGTCTGCTGCCGTCCCTTCATCCGGGAGCCGTTCAAAGTCGTGGGTCGACGCGGTGTAGGGCGGGGGCGGGGTCGGCGTTTCGAAGAGTTCGTAGTGACGCTGCAGCCGAACGCCGCACGAGCCGCCTTGCCGCAGAATCTCGAAGAAGGACTGCGCGAGCGCGAGGTGGTGAGCGGGGTCCTCAACGGTCACCGTATGCGGGATGATGGACGCGGCCGGGTAGAGGCTCGCAAACGTCGGCACGGGCTCCCCGCGTGCGGCATCGGCGCGGCGTCGGGTGTAAATGCAGGTTCCGTACCCGAGGAGCTGCAGGAGCAGGCCGGTTGTTACGCCATTCACGCCCCCTCCAAGGATTCCAACAGAAGCCATGCTGTCGACGCGTTATCCCAAGAGAAAAGCCACAGAGAAGGATCTCGACCGCCGCGTCATCCAGACATTGAGGAGGGCAATCCATTGGGGGGCCGGAAGGCTGATCGCGTGGGGGAGGCGTCCTCCGCGACGTTGTCCTTAAGGTGATTGACAAGGACGCGCGCCATGAGCCGGGCGGTTGGGGCGAGCGGGGCCTCGTCGATGTTGAACCGGTGATGATGAAGCGGAAACCTCGTCTCGGGCGTCGACCCGGTGCCCATCCGGATGAAGGCGCCGGGCACTTGCTGCAGGTAATAGGCAAAGTCCTCGCCGCCCATGCTGGACTGCGGAATCCGGTAGATCGCCTTCTCGCCGAACACCTCCTGAATGGTGCGCTCGACGTTTTGGGTGATGGTCGGGTCGTTGACAACGGGCGGGGCCCCGTCTTCGATGTCGAGGGTGACCTCCGCTCCGTAGAGCTCGCCCAGCCGCTGGGCCGTCTGGCGCATGTGCCGCCGGATCGTCCGACGGTCGTCCGGATTGATCGTGCGAAGCGTGCCGCCGAACGAGACGGTTTCGGGAATAACGTTGTGTGTCTCGCTGCCGTCGAGCGTGCAAACCGTGAGGACCGCCGCGTTGCGCGCATCGGTGACGCGGCCGGCGAGCTGGTAAAACTGGGACATGATCTGGTTGGCGATCCAGACCGTGTCGACGCCTTCATGCGGCCGTGCCGAGTGGCCAGTGCCCTCCTGCTGGACGTGCACGTCGAACCGGTCCGACGAAGCGGTGACCGGTCCCACGATCAGTCCGTACCGGCCCACTTCCAGGGTCGGATCGACGTGGATGGCGTACACCGCATCGAGCCCGTCGAGCACACCAGAGCGAATCATGAGCGGCGCGCCACTGGGCAAGCCCTCTTCGTTGGGCTGAAAGAAGACGCGGACCGTGCCATGAATGGCGTCACGATGCTCGTCGAGGAGCAGCGCGACGCCCACCGCGACGGCCGTGTGTGCATCGTGCCCACAGAGGTGCGCTACGTCGGGGGACTGCGACCGGTACGGCACGTGCTTGCGGTCCTGGGCTGGCAGCGCGTCGATGTCGGCGCGGTACCCGACCTTCCGACCGGGATGATCGCCCTCGATGTCCACGTACAGCCCCGTGCCTGCGACCGGGCCGTGTACCTCCAGCCCGTAGCCTTCTAACGTCTTGCGGATAAAGCGCGACGTCTTGTGCTCCTTCATCCCCACTTCGGGGTGCATGTGGAGATGCCGACGTACCGCCACGATTAGCCGCTTAAGCGTAGCCTCGTCGTCGACGACGTCAGCGACGCGATCCGGAAGGTGAGCGATGTCGACAGGCGATAAGTTGGAGGACATACGTGGGGGAAGGTCGTCTCGTTTGGAATATCAACCTCACAGTACCCCAATTCTACGAGCACAGGCGACGTGAGGTTCACTACGGCAGCCGGTACAACTCAGTGTCAGGCGAGACCATACCGCTTGCGCAGCGTCCACTCGGCCGCCAGCAGGAGCAGGATGGCGGCCAGGAAGAGCCACGTACGCCACAGCTCGGTTTCGGTCGACTCCTCGACCACCTGGGGCTGGAAGGAGGCCGCCTGCCGGGCGGATTGCAGCAGGGCGTCGAGGGTGGACGGCGTGTGCGCCGTTCCGCCGGACCGCTGGGCGATCTGCTCCATGAGGGCGCGGTCGGCTGTGGTTTCGCGGTATTCCATCGTAAGCTCGCCGACCGAAAACTGCCCTTGATCCTGGCCCAGCGACGCGCCCTGGCGGGAGCCCGTCGCCGTGTAGGCGTAGGTGCCCTTTGGCAGCACCCCCACGTCGAGCTCGTACTGTCCGTTGCCTACCGGCTCCATGGTGTATGGGTATTCGGTGCCGTCGGGGGCCGTCACCGTGACCTCCACCGATGCGTCGTTCACCGGCGTGCTGCTCTCGTCGTACACCTGGCCCGAGAACTCAACCCGTTCACCGCCGCCAAACGTGGACTCGGCGGGGCGCACGCGCACGGGCTGATCGGCTTCGCGCGCGGCCAGCCAGCGGACGAGGTTCGAAACCATCGTCGGCCATAGGGGCTGGGCGGATTCGAGATCCGCCGGGAGATTCACCCAGCGCCACATCCCGGTGCCCAGAAAAGCTGCACTGCGTGTTCCGGCCCGGCGGCGCACCACCAGCAGGGGAGACTCCAGATCCACGTTCTGCACGGTGGCCGTGCCGAGGACCGTGGCGTCGGGCGTGGCCGCCCATCGGCTGTCACTCACGTCGAGCGGGGGGAGCCGATCGAACAGGTCGAGCGACGCATCGTCGATTTGCAGGACAGGATGCTGCCGCTGCGCCTCGGCCGGGGAGAAGGCAGCCTGGGAAAATCCGGAACGATACTGCTCGAGGGTAACGGGCAGCTGGGCACCCAGCGTCTGATCCAGTTGGGAAAGGTCGGTGCGGCGGCCAAGCAGGAAGAGGAGGGGAACGTCCTCATTCGTGACGGCGTCTGCGATTTGCTGAAGGTGCTGCGACTTTGCGGCCGGTCCGGGATAGCCGGCCAGTACAATCACATCGAATGGGGAGAGGTCCTCGGGCATGGATCCCTCGTAAAAGCCGCCGCCCTGCTGCGAGATTCGGGCGGTCACGTCCAGGTCGGTGTCGCGCGCCAGCAGCCGACGCACACTGGCCGTGCTCGGGGAGGGGCCACCGCCCAGAAGCAGCACCGAGCGCTTGCTTTCCAGCACGCGCACCGTGACGGTCCGCGTGTTGTTGCGGTACGTGGCCTCGTTGTCGAGTTCAGTGACGGTGACAGTGAACTGCTGCAGGCCGGCCTCGGTGGGGGTGGCCGTGAGCTCGACCGGCACCTCGGCGGTGCCGGTGGGCAGCGTCAGGTCCTGAGCGTCCAGGCGTTCCCCGTCGCGGAGCAACGACACCGTGACGCGCTCTCCCGCCGCATCCTGCACGCGAAGACCGACGCGCACTGGCAGCTCTGTATCGACGTAGGCCAGATCGTTGGTGTTCACACGGCGGATTTGGAGATCCCGCGCTCGCGTGGTGTCGCCGAGCGTGACGGTGTGGATGGGCACCGGGTAGCGGTCGGCCACGTACAGCGGATTGCGACCGGTGTTGTAACGCCCGTCGGAGAGCAGTGCCACGCCCTGTAGGTTATCATTCTGCAGGTCCTGGCGTACGCTTTGGAGGGCCGCGGCAATGTTCGTGCGGGGCCCCGACAGTTGCACCGAGTCGACCGAGCCGCCGAGGCTCCGGGTCTCTTGATCGAAGGCGAAAAGGCGCACCTCGCCGTTTTCTGCCTGCGACCGGATCTGTTCGGCAGCTGCGCGCACGGCGGTCGATGCCGTCTCGCCCTCGTCCTCACCGCCCATGGTGACGCGCAGACTCTCGCTGTCGTCCACGAGCACGGCCAGGATCGGGGGGCGCTCGATCCGGTCGATCTGCCGCGCGACGGGCTCGATCAGCAGAAAGCAGAGCAGGGCCAGTGCCGCGAAGCGGAGGGTGCCCAGCACCCCCCGGAGGCCGGGGGACAGCGAGGGAATGGTCTCCCGGTAGGTCCAGTAGGTCAGCCCCCCAGCAACAAGCAGACTGACGACAAGAAGCCACGGGCTGTATCCGAACGAAAAGGCCATGCGAAGCAAACAAGTGCGTGCAAGAAGCGAAGCGTACACAAACGTCGCGCCGCGGCCCGTCGTTCGCAGCGCGGTGCGTGGCCGGAGGCGGGCAAGGGCACCCGGGCGGAATGTTCAGCGCATCACGACGAGCTTCCCCGTCGAAAGGTGGTCGGCCGTGCGGATGCGGTATACGTAGAGGCCGGCAGAGAGGACATCGAGGGGGAGCGTCAGCCGGTTTGGTCCAGGCTGCAGGGGGAAGCGTCGTTTCAGCGCGCGGCGCCCGAGCACGTCGTATACGGTGATGGTAGCCTGTTCGGCGTCGGACGGGGCGCGGAGGACGAACGTCGTCCGGGTGCGGGCGGGATTCGGGGAGGGCGGTTGCAGCAGGGTCGTGGTCGGCGGTGCCTGTCGGGCGCGACGCTCGGCCGCCCGGACGGCGGCGTCGGCGTTGACGATGCCCCATCCGAGGGTGGTGTCGGGAGCGTGCGCCTGCGACGCCGTCCGGCGGAGAAGGGACCGCACATCCATGGGCGTGAGGGAAGGATTGACTTCTAGCATCTGGGCCACAACCCCTGTGACGAGGGGCGCCGCGAACGACGTGCCGCTGACCTGCGCGTACTGGTCCGATTCCCAGGCGGCCGTGACGCCGCGTCCGAGGGCCGCCACGTCGGGCTTGACGCGTCCGTCGGCCGTTGGGCCCCGCGAGCTGAACGGCAGGACCGTCGAGTCGGGCCCCACCGCGCCCACGGTGATGACCGAGTCGGCATCGGCCGGCGTCGACACACGGAACCAGCAGTTGGCCGGGTCGCCGCACCCGGAGTTTCCGGCGCTGACGACCACGGTCACCCCGAGCTGAGCCGCCGCGTCCACGGCACGAGTCGTCACGCCGGTGTCGCCGTCCAAGTCGGCGGTCGTGTAGCTGCGCTCGCCTTCATCGAAGGTGGTGTATCCGAGCGAGACGTTGACGAGGTCGACCCCCTGTCGCTCCAGCCACTCGAGGCCGGCCACGAAGTAATCCTCTTCCACGTTGCGCTCGAACCGGGTGAACTCGGTCGAGGCACCCAGCACCTCCGCCCCATGGGCCGGGCCGACCAGCGACCCGGGTGCGTAGCCGACGGCGGCGGAGACCACCCCCGCACCGTGGTTGTTGGTTTGCGTTCCCACCGTAAAGTCGCGCAGGCCAAGCAGCCGCTGGTCCTGCCGGAGCGGCAGGAAGGCCGGATGCTGCAAGTTTCGGAATCCGGTATCCATGAACCCGATCCGGACGCCTCGCCCCGTGAGTCCGCGCTCCAACGGGCGGAGCGCATTCATAACGGCCAGTTGTGCGTAGGAGGGGCCGTAGTGCGAAGAGTCGACCGCGGGCGGACGAGAGGGCGGCGCCCAAGGTCGCAGTGAGGATGCCGGGGCCGTCTCCGTGCGTCGGATGTAGTGGACGGCGGTTCCCCGCGCCACGGGGCGAATTTCGGTCACGAACGGGAGGGTGGCAATACGGGTGCGCTGCTGAGACGTAAGGGTCGCGCTGATGGCATGCAGCCATCGGCTGCGCACCACCGGCTGCACGCCGTGAGCCCGCAGCATGCGCAGGTACGACGGCGCGACGGGGCGTGTGAGGGCAGCGGCCGACACCGTTCCCCGACGCTGACGCCGACGCCGGGCCTCGGCGGTCGCCTCTTCGGAGGGGGACACCGCGGGCGGGCGCTCGGCAAGAAAGATCCAGGCGCGCGGCGCCGCAGCCGTCGATTCCGGTTGCGCCTGCACGGTCCCGGCGACCAGCATCAGACCGATCCACAGGCCCCAATGTACGGTGGAAAAAAACGAGCGCATAGGTTCCAAGAAAGGGACGATCGGAGGCGCCGGCCGATTGCGTTCAGACAAACGGCGATACGAGGTACATCATGTAGCCCATGAAGCTGACCAGCAGGACGCCGCCTTCCATACGGGTGATCCGAAAGCCGGTCCAGGCCAGGGGCAGGAGCAGCACGCAAAACCCCAGCATAATGGGAAAGTGGACCCGAATGACCGTGGGGTTCACGTCGAGTGGGCTCACAAGGGAGACGGTGCCCACGACGAACAGCACGTTCAGCAGATTGCTGCCGAGGACATTGCCGAGGGACAGGTCGGCGTCGCTCTTGATGGCTCCAACCATCGAGGCTGCCAGTTCCGGGAGGCTGGTGCCGATGGCGACGATCGTCAGCCCGACGACGGCCGTGGGTACGCTCATAACGTAGGCAATGCTCAGGGCGCTGTCGACCATCATTTTGGCGCCCAAGGCAAGGCCTCCGGTTCCCCCGATCAAAAGAAGCAATTTCTTCCACGTCGGCGAATCGGGGTCGCCCGTTTCGATTTCGCCCTCGATTTCCTCGACGATGTTGGGGGAAGAGTTGGTGCGTGCCTCCCGGTACAGGTACGCGAGCAGCGCGAAAAGCGAGGCCACGAGGAGCCCCCCGTCGATCTGGCTGATGGTCCCGTCCAGCGCCAGCACGTAGAAGGCAATCATGGCCGCGAGCATCATCGGGTACTCCCTGCGCAAGATCTGAGGCGTGACCGTCAGTGGAAGAACGACCGCGCTGCAGCCCAGGATGAGCGCGATGTTCGAGATGTTCGACCCGATAATGTTGCCGAGTGCAAGGTTGGGCTCGCCGTCCCAGGCCGCGAAAGCATTGACGAGGAACTCGGGCATCGACGTACCGAGAGCCACTACCGTCAGACCCACGATCACCGGGCGGATGCCGTACTCCAGTGCAATGCTGGATGCCCCATAAATGAGCCACTCCGCCCCGTAGTACAGGATGACAAGGCCTGTGAGGAAGAAAAGGAGGTCGAGGAGCATGCGGTCGACGGGTGCATCGGGGGGCAATCAACAGGCATCGTCCTGAAGCGGCTGGGGCGGACGGCAGGGCCCGGGCCGAGCCGCCGGTCAGGAATCATGAGAGGAGCGCGTCGCCACGGAAAGAGCCGGGGAGGAGATCCGTCGGCACCGCGGTGTCTGCCTCGTTCGTATGCCGATCCATCCAAAGCGTCATCTCAGGAGTGAGTTCCGCCAAAAGTTGCCGACAGGCTCCGCAGGGCGTTCCTTGTTCGTCCTTCAAACAGGTTAGAAAGAGGCGTGCCGGGTCCGTGTGTCCGTAGCTCCAGGCGGTGCCCAAGGCGTTGCGCTCGGCGCACAGGATGCGGGCCCAGTCGGGATGCTCGACGTTGACGCCCGGCACGAGGTGCCCCTCCGTGGTTTCCAGCACGGCTCCGACCGGGAAGTCCGACGCCGGGACGTAGGCGGTGGCCGCGACGTCGCGGACGACAGACAGGCCCTGTGCCGGTGTTGCAAAATCGGCAGCGAGCGTGGGATCGAGGCGATGGGTGGGCTGTGGCAACGAGCCGTCGGCGGACCGGGGGGCCACGGTCCAGACCCGGTCGGCCACCTGCGTGCCCTCGGCGAGGGGAAGGGCATCCAGATAGGTGAGTTCCTCGGGCCGGAACGGACGACTGAGCACCACGGCCGCTACGTCGTCGGTGCGGCCGATCGGAACCAGCGTCGTGTACGCGTTGAGCAATGCCGGCAGGGTGAGGGAAAACGAGGCGCTTTCCACGCGAACCCCCGGCACCCAGGCACCGTCTGCAAGAAGGATGGCCGCCGCCACCGGCGTCTCCGAAAACGGAACGTGGGCGCGATGAAGGATCGTGTCGAGATGACGGCGAAGCGTGTCGAGGACCGGGGCAGACAAAACGTTGCGGAACGCAAGTCAAAATCGAGGACTGCTCTCTATCACTTCGCCCTTGAATCGTTCCTGATTGCTCCCTTCCTGATTGCTTCCTTTCTGATTGATCCCAACGCCCCAGTGCGAAGTTGCCGGGGCACCTCAGCAGGGGCACCTCAGAACTGAATGGCCACGCCGATGCCGTGTGCGCCAATCTGCACCGAGGCGTGTGTGGTCGCATCCAGCAGCGTCCCGAGGCGCGTGCGGGATGCCAGGAACGCCACGCCGTCGAGCACGAAGAGGCCGGCGCCCTGCAGCAGGAGAGACGTCCCGAAGCCACGCCACCGACCTCCGTTGTCAATGTTCTGGTAGCCCGCTGCGAGCATGATGCCCCCGACAGCCACGTAGCCTACGTTGAGTCCGAGGTTGACCAGAAGAATGTCGTGGAAGGTGCGTTCGGCGGCAACGGCGGCTCGAAGCGTTGTATCCACCGACGCGGCTCCTGCCAAGAGTCCGGTGGCGGCAATGCCCATGTTGACGGCTCCCCACCCCGCCGACATGGCCCCGAAGTTCCAACGCGCCGAGCGGTCGTGACGGGCGGTGAACAGAACGAGCGCGAGTCCGCCCACCGCATTGGCCACGCCCCAGCCTCCAACTCGCCACAGGTGATCCGTTCGGGCCGTCTGCAGTTGCCGGGACAACGGGCGGACCGAGGGCGTGTCGGCAGGCTGTTGCAGGGCGGCGGAGTCGGTCGCCTGGGCCTGGCTCGGGGCAGGGCGGTTTGCGCCGAGCAGGACGAGACAGAGACACGCAAGAAGGCGAGTCATGGCAGGACGGGGCGATCCAAAGAAAACGAGCGTCCTTCCGAACACCGGCCGTCCGGAGGAGGTCCCTGTTGAGGCGATCCCGGTCGAGGCACGGGGCCCGGCGTTCGCCAATCGGCCGGGCAGATTGGGGCGGCTCTGGAAAGAAACCATGCGGAGATCGTTGTGTACGCAGAACGCATTTTGTGGCATGCGTGCGACCGGCCGGAGTGGCGGAAGTGGCAGACGCAACGGACTTAAAATCCGTTGGTGCTTGTGCACCGTGGGGGTTCGAGTCCCCCCTCCG
>CAYFSC010000017.1:0-28044 GCA_964345695.1 uncultured Rhodothermales bacterium
CTTTAGCCCCGTTTGATCACGAGCATGGTTGAAGACCGGGATTCGACCGCTCAACACGGACGATCTTGGTGATCACGCGAAAGACGCTCGAATGCTGAGCGTGTGTCGACGGCTGGCCCCTTCCAGCCTGCCAGTGCAGGGCATCGTGCCCCCATCGTTTCTTTTCACGGATAGAGATCTTCATGGCACCTCCATTGACGAAGGCGAAGTAGCACCTCACGTATTGGCACCGTACAGAGATTCTGCGGAGCGGCTGCAACGGTCTCTCAACAGCTCGGCATGAAGAAAACCCCACCGGAGACCAGTGGGGCTTGAAGGTGCTTATCCAAGGATGCCGCGCTCGGCCAAGCTCGTGTAGGAGCTCTCCGTGATAATCAGATGATCGTGGACGGGGATGCCCATGATCTGGCCGGCCTCGTGGATCTGACGCGTAATGCGAATATCTTCCCGGCTCGGCTCTGAGAACGGCCTACTCGGAACTCCGAACTCTGAACTCGGAACGGATCAGTACATCGCTTCGGAGCGCGTGTCGGAGTGGCGGCGCATGTAGTGGACCATCGCCGGGGCGTAGTCCTCCAGCCGCGGGCATTCGATGCCGGTTCCTGCCAGCGCCGCGTTGGTGTTTGTGCGGTCGTAGTACGACGGGTGATCGAAGTAATCGATAAGCTCGGGCGCGATGCCCAGGTACTCGCCGATGCCGGTGTCCATCAGCGTGCGCGCCACGGACGGCGGAAGGGGCACATAGCCCACCTTCATGTCGAGCAGGTCGGTAAACGTCTCCATGATGCCCTGCGTGGTGAGTGGGTGCGGGTCTGTCAGGTGGAACACCGTGCCCGCCAGTTCGGAGCGGGCCGACAGCTCAGCCATCGCGTCGACCACGAAGTCGACCGGAACGAGGTTCACCTCCCGCTGTCCCGTCCCGACGCGCGTCATGAGTGTGAAGCGGGGAAGTTTCTGGAGCGCGTTCAGGATGAAGTACGGACCGTCAAACTTGTCCGTCTCGCCGGTCCGCGAGTCGCCCACGACAATGGCCGGACGGAAGATCATCGTCGGAAGGTCGCCCATGCGCTCTTGGACGAGCACCTCGGCGTGGTACTTGGTCTCTTCGTAGAAATTCTTGAAGCCCGCGTCGTGCACGAGCTCGTCCTCGTAGATCGTTCCGGTGCGCAACCCCGACACGTACGCCGTGCTCACGTAGCCGAACGATGCAAGGTGGGGCGCGGCATCGAGCAGGTCGAGCACATGGCGGGTGCCGTCGACGTTGATACGCCAGCCCACCTCGCGCGGAATCGAGAGGTCGTACACGGCCGCCAGGTGAAAGGCCTGGGTCGTTGCTTCGGCCACCGCGTCGTAGCGGTCGCCCAAACCCAGGTCGGGCGCGGTGATGTCGCCGGGGAGAAGGGTGGCGCGATCCGTCAGCGACAGGTCGGACAGAACACGGCGGGCGCGGTCTTCGAACTTCGGCTGCACGAGAAGCGCAAACGAGGCGTCGGGGTCGCGGTCGGCGAGGGCGCGCACGAGACGCGTGCCGAGGAAGCCAGGGAATCCGGTGAAGAAGATCACGGGCATACAGGAGTGGATGAGCGGAAAACACACCCGTTTATACGCACACCGGAACCGGGAGATCTGCTGCGGAGCCCGACAACCGACCGACTGCAGTCTGTCGCCCGTTTGCAGGAGACGTCCACCGCCCGAGATTTCATGCCCTGGCGGTGTGGTTCCACAAAGCGTGGCGGCCCAACGAACGGTTGCATAGAGAAAACGCCCGACCGGCAGATGCCGATCGGGCGAATGGCTCCCCGGGCTGGATTCGAACCAGCAACCCTGCGGTTAACAGCCGCATGCTCTGCCATTGAGCTACCGAGGAATAAAATGTGTGCCGGAAGTTCCCGGTCATGCACCGATCAGACCGGTCGTGCAAGCCGGAGGTTCCGACCGGGGGCATTCCCAGACATGGATTCAAACGGTACTCACAGCCCCGCTCGCTGTCAAGGCGTTGACGCTCTTTTCACGGACTCAGTTCATCCGCGGGTCGTCGGGAAAGGTGGACAGGAGGGCGTACTCGCCGCCCATCTTCCGCAGGACCGAGCGCCAGAGGTTATCGGAGTCGGCGGAGAACAGGAGCTCGCCGGCGCCCGGGGCGACGATCCAGGCTTCCTCGTCCATTTCATCGGCCAGTTGGCCCGGCGACCAGCCCGCGTACCCGACAAAGAACCGGAGATCGTCGGCCGACGGGGCCCCCTGTTGCGCCAGCTCCCGGACGGCGTCGAAGTCGCCGCCCCATGTGATGCCTCCGGGCAGCTCGATGCCGTCGGGGATGTCGGAGCGGCGATGGACGAAGTGGAGCGTGTCGCGCTGAACCGGCCCGCCGAGGTGCAGCGGCGGATCGTACACAAAGAAGCCCTCGATCACGTCGCTGAGTTGAGCATCGATCTCTTGATTAAGGATAAGCCCAAAGCTGCCGGTGTCCGGCTGGTGATCGCA
This sequence comes from uncultured Rhodothermales bacterium, assembly GCA_964345695.1. GTDB lineage: Bacteria > Bacteroidota > Rhodothermia > Rhodothermales > Salinibacteraceae > CAYFSC01. The sequence continues at coordinate 2,485 of CAYFSC010000017.1, forward strand.
CAGCAGCACCACGCTCCGGCGGAAGTTGGGATCTTCCATCATGGGGGCCGAAACGAGGAGGGCACCAGGTTGGAGGTCAGCGTCGTCCATCGGCATGAAGGGGTGAGTTCGCGGGTCGCGGTTCGGAGAGAACGACCGTTGGAGATTCAGTCTTCTCGCCGCAGCAGGGCCCGCTCGGCGCCGCACCACCAGTCGGCATCGCGGGTAATGGCGCGAACGGTGATGTCCTGAAACCGAGTCACGAGGGCGGCAAGCGTCGGCGGCATCGCCTCCCACCGGTGGGCACGAATCATCGTCTCCAGGTCGCGCGCAGCCGTCGCGGCCCAGCGCCATCGCTCGCGCAGTGCCTCGGCGCGCCGCCAGTAGCCCTTGTCGTCCCACGTGTTGGCGCTGTCGTCGATCGTGCGGCAGATGCCGTCCAGGCTCCACACGAGGAACGCCACCATGTCGCGGGTCTCACGGTCGGGCGTTCCGATCAGCTCACGCTGCGCAAGCAGGCGGAGCACCTCCGCACACGAGCGGCGATGCCGGTGTCGGCGCTTGGCCGGAGTGTCGCCGGTGTGAATGACTCGGGCCATCGCTTTGGAACGGGTGCTACCGACTCACAGGACGAGTTGGTTCGCGCACGTCTTGGTTCGCGCACGTCGCGGGGTGTGCGCCACGAGTGGTGCGTAGGGCGCCGACAGGGGCAGGCATTCGAGCCGATGGCGAATCGTCTTCTGCCGAGACGGGGACTGCTCTCGGGAGGTGCCCTCGGCCCCGGCCCGTCGTTGCAGCCCACCGTTGCAACCTGCCGGCGATTTACCGAAGGAATCGTGCCGTCCAGGCCTCGATTTCCGAAAAGCCCAGCCGGTACGCCATGCCCAGATACAGGGCGGCATACGTGCCGACCACGAGGGGCGCCACGGCCAGCACCGGCCAGGCGTCGGGCAGCCCCCACCACAGTCCGGCTGCCGGGATGCTGGCCCCGATCGCCAGGCCTGCCATGCGGGCGATCCGTGTCCATGGCAAGGTAGCGGACGGCAGCGGCTTCCGCAACGCCCGCAGCAAGAGGCCGATCTCGATCCAGGCGCCGACCGTGGCGCCGAGGCCGAGGCCGAGCGCCCCCAAGAAGAGCGGTTCGCCGGAGAAGGAGCGCCCAGCGATCGTTCCGATGTCCACGCGGTCGAGCACGAACATGGCGGGCAGTGCGACGGCGGTCGAGGCCACCACGCGGAGGACGGCAATCCGGGCCGGTGTTTTCGTGTCGCCGGCGGCGTAGAAGGCGTTCTGCAGGAGGCGCGACAGGGTGGTGGCGAGGATGCCGAGCGCATAGCCGCCCAGGACGATCGTCACGAGCCACGTGCCGGCTGCCTGAAACCGGCCCGTTCGCAGCAGAGCGCCAATGATCAGGTAGCCAAAGGCCAGGTAGCCGACGACGGTCGGGATCGTCAGGAACGAGATCTGCCGGAGCGAGCGGTGGAGGCGGCGCGTGAAGGAGGCGCGCTTCTCGGCCGTCAGCCGCGACAGTTCGGGCAGCTCGGAGGCAGCCACCGAGATGCCGAAGAGGCTGATGGGCAGGATGTAGAGCAGTTGCGCGTAGCGGAGCGCGCTCAGGGCGCCGACGGCCAGGAACGATGCCAGAAACTGATCGAGGTAGCTGGAGAACTGCGCCACGCCGCGCCCGGCCACAACCGGTCCAAAGGCCGCAAGGGCGTCTCGCACGCCGGTCACGCGCGTCGACACCGCCACCCGAAACCCCTGCAGGTGCTGCGCCACAAACGGCAACTGGACGGCAAACTGCAGGACGCCTCCCACGAGCGCTCCGAGGCAGGCAGCCATGAGCAGGTCCGCGAGCGTGTCATCGGCGAGCGTCGTGGGGGTCCAGGGCGACCCGGTGGCGAGATAGGCCCCGGCCACAAGCGCGGCGATGATGGCCACGTTCCACAGCACCGGCGCGACGTAGGAGACGAAGAACTGACGGTGGCTGTTCAGCACGCCCAGTGCCCAGGCCGAGAGCACGAGCACCCCCGCCATCGGAAAGATGATGCGGATGGCCTCCACGGCAAGCGTGAAGCGATTGACCGTACGTACGCCGGCGGCCACCTCGGTGCCGTCACCGATCCAGCCCGGCGCCAGCGCCATCACAATCGGCTCGGCCAGCACGATGCCCAGCAGAGCCACGGCGGCGGCCACCCCCAGGAGAAGGCCGAAGATCGCACCGGCAAACCGCCCGGCCTCCCGGTCTCGCCCCTCCTCGATCATCTGGCTGTAGATTGGGATGAAGGCGGCGGAGATGGTGCCTTCTCCGAGCAGGTTCTGCAGCAGATTCGGCGCCCGAAAGGCGACCTGCAGCACGTCGGCGTGGGCGCTGACGCCGAAGTAGTAGGCGATGACGCGCTCGCGGAGCAAGCCAACGAGGCGGCTCGCGAAGATGCCCGCTGCCACCGATCCGGCGGCACTCGACGTCGCGCCGTCGCCGGCAGACGCGTCTTCGGCCGGTTTCGTGTCCGTGTCAGGAGAGTCAGGCATCGAGCAGGAGGGCGACCGTCAGCCAGCGAGTCGAGAGCGGAGCGTCACGAGTCGTGAAGAAATGCGCCCCTGCCCGGTTCCCTCCGTCTGCAAAATCCGTCTGTCCATAAACTCCGTCCACAAACACGGTGCGGGCAGGCGTAGGAGAAAACGGTGGCGAAACGATGGTGGTGGATCGCGCATGAAGACGGGCGCCCACACCCCGAGCGCCCACACCCCGAGCGCCCAGTCCCGCCGCGTACCGGATTACGACCGCCGGCGCCGCAGGCGGAAAACCATCCCATCCATCACCAGATGGCTGAAGTAGCCGATGACGGCGGCTCCGTAGAACGGGAGGCCGACGAGCGGACGATCGGGGAAATGCAGGTATGGCAGCAGGAGCAGCGGCGACGGAATGAGCAGCATCGCCCACCAGGTGTGCGTCCATCCGCGGTGGTGATCCAGTGCCGGCAGGAGCGCGAAGAGGCCCAGATAGGCGGCCTGCTCAAACTGCTCGGTGACGATCAGGAAGAGATCCGCCACGAAAAAGATCGTGTAGAAGATGCGGCGTCCGCGCGAGTCGGTGTCCACGTCCGGCCAGAGCCCGAAGAGCACCGCCAGCGTGAGGAGCGCGAGCGGATAGCCCAGCAGCTCCAGCGAGCCAAACCGCTCGTAGGCGGCATCGACGGTGAACGCATAGACGAGCACAGCAATGTAGGCGCTCGCAAAGACGAGGGCGCCGGTGACGTGTCCGCGGTAGTCGGCCATCGCTCCAGAGGGAAGTGCAGAGGGCAGAAGGACGGTCTGCGACGATTGACGTGCAAAATGCGAGCCGCATCACGCGGCATGCTTCACGACGTAACGGACGGCCAGGTGGTACCCCGAGAGGCCAAAGCCGGTGATCTGGCCGACGCACGACGGGGCCATCCGGCTGGTGCGGCGGAAGGACTCGCGGGCGTGGATGTTTGACAGGTGGACCTCGACGACCGGGGGGTCGATGGCCGCCACGGCGTCCCGCAGCGCCACCGAGGTGTGCGTGTATCCGCCCGGGTTGAAGACGACGCCGTCGACACCGTCGCGGTGCGCCGCATGCAGCCGGTCGATAAGCGCTCCTTCGCCGTTTTCCTGCGCGAACGCGAGTTCCACGTCTGGAAAGGCCGAGCGCAGGGCCTCCTCGAGGTCCGCCAGCGTTCGGGTGCCGTAGGTTTCCGGCTCACGCGAGCCGAGCAAGTTCAGGTTCGGTCCGTTGAGGACGAGTACGTTCATGATTCGGGATCCCGGGTCGAAAAGCGTGGGGGAGTACGGGCGCGACGGAGGGCGGTGTTCTCCGTGTTTCGTTCCCCGAAGACGGAGATTTGAGAACGGACACGGTGCCGATCGCTCGAACCTCGCGGGCGTCAGGTGCCGTCCTCGGTGCCAGGCACGTCGAACGTCAGCCCGTCGTAAGCAAGGTGGATGTCGTCGGGGAGACGGGGCTCCTGCTCGGCATGGCGAACGGCATGGGTCATGTGCACGAAGTAGGTCGTGCGCGCCCCGATGCGCCGAGCCATGCGAACGGCCTCGTCGAACGCAAAGTGTGTGGGGTGCGGACGCGGACGCAGGGCATCCAGCACGAGCACCTCCACTCCGTCCAGCAAGGCGAGGCTGGCGTCCGGGATGTCGCTGGCGTCGGTGCAGTAGGCGAAACGGCCGATGCGATAGCCGCACACCCGCACGTCGCCGTGCAGCAGCGGGATGGGACGAATGCGCACCGAGGCGGTGTCGCCGTGGCGGCTGGCGATGCAGAACGGATCGTCGGCGACGCGCACCTCCACGTTCGCCGCACCGGGGTACGGGTCGCGGCCGAAGATGTAGTCGTAGTTGCGCCGCATGATCTCGGCCGTGTCGGCGGGGGCGTAGCACGGCATGACCTGCGCGTTGCGGAAGAAGAAGGGACGCAAGTCGTCGATCCCCACGAGGTGATCGAAGTGATAATGGGTATAGCACACCGCGTCGATGCGGGCGATATCCTCGCGGAGCGCCTGCGCACGGAAGTCGGGGCCCGTGTCGATCAGGATGCCGAGCGGTCCGGCTTCGACGTAGCACGAGCACCGGGTGCGCGTGTCGCGCGGATCGGTCGACGTGCACACCTCGCAGTCGCACCCGATCACAGGCACACCCGTCGAGGTGCCGGTCCCGAGCAGGGTGACCGTCAGCGGTGGAGCGGAGAACGGGGCTTCTTCGGGTAGAGAGGAAGACCCAGAGGAAGAATCAGTCGTCGACATGCGCGGTCTCTTCCGAAGAATCATTCCAAACGTCTTCGAGGGCTTCGCGCACCGCTGGCTTCAGGTACACGGTGTCCATCGGTGCATCGCGCAGTGCGTCGGCCAGCACGCGAAGGCGCGTCTCCGGCAGATGGCGCTTGTTCAGCATGACAATCGTCTCGCCGTCCACCGTGCAGCGACCGCCGCGGAAGTTGCCCTTCTCCGCACGCACCTCAAGCCCAAGCTGCCGCGCGGCCTGCTTGAGTTCCTCGATGATGGCCGTCGTTTCCATGCAGCGCTGTTGCTCTGTTCGGACGCAGGCTGCTCAAATCACAGATCCACTCGTTGGCGCCATCCGTGGGGGCTTCGTGAGCCCACAACGTTCCGCGGTTCGACGCCAGATGCTGGAGCGTTGCGGGCGAGAGTTTGCCCTCCTCGCTCCTCCGACCCAGCGCATGACCCGCTCCGCCGTAACACGCGACGCGCTACGACGCTTTGGCGAGCACCTCACCCTGCGGGTCGACGACGCGGTAGTCCATCGGCGCGATGGAGGGGTCGGTTTCCAGGTGAACGCGCACCAGGTGCTCCATGAACCAACGCGTCGGATAACTGGGTACCGGTCGCGTCAAGTACGCGGCCGTGAACGGGTGCACCCGCAGCGTGACCGTGCGTCGGCTCGACTGATGGTCGGCGATCCACTGCTCCAGATCCTGCACGAGCGCCTCCGGGGAGGCCGGGGTGGCCTCGCCGTTGCCGCGTGGGGCGGACACCGCTTCGGCAGGCGCCTTCGCGCTCTGCGCCGACCTCTCTTCCAGCTTCTTCTCGACCTCGCGCTTCTCGCGCCGGGCGGACTCTGCCTCCTTCTGAAGCTGCTCCACTCGATTCCGGAGCGACTGTAGCTCTTCGCTGTCGGCGCCGTCTTCGCTCGGCGCTTGGGACGCCTCGGCTTTTTTCTTCAGCTTCTCAATCTTCTGCTCGCGCTTCTCCACCGCCTGCTCCAACTGCGCGATGTGGCGCTCGGCGCGTCGGAGTTCCGGCTGTCCGCCCTCCCCGCCGTCTTCTTCCGAGCCGGTGGGCGACGAGAACGTCGTCGTGATGCTGGGGCGCAGCCGCTGGCGCGTGATTTCGACGAGGCCGAAGTCGCTCATCGGCAGCACCTTCGTCACGGCGCGGTCTTCCGCGAAGCCCTTCTTGAGTTCGTCGTACACCTTTTTCTTGTCCTTGTCGCTGCGCAGGTCGATAAAGTCGACGACGATGATGCCGCCGAGATCGCGCAGGCGAATCTGCCGGGCAATGACGCGCGCCGCCTCCAGGTTCACGTCGAGCGAGTTCTGCTTCTGCGACTTGCCGCGGCCCGAGCGCCCCGAGTTCACGTCGACGACGTGCATCGCCTCGGTTTGCTCGATGAACAGGTAGCCGCCCGAGGGCAGCTCGACGCGGTCCTTAAATGCGCGATCGGCTCCGCCCTGGATGCCGGCGGACTCGAAGATCGGCTTCCCCGAGTCGTGCAGCTGCACGCGGTCGACCATCTTCGGCGCCACGGCGCGCACGTAGCTCCGGATGCTGTGAAACAGCGACTTGTCGTCGACCAGAATGCGGTCGTACTCGTCCGAGAACTGGTCGCGGATGATCGAGGAGGCCATGTCGACGTCCTCGTGCACGAGCGACGGGGCACGCAGTCCGTTCGACAACTTCTTCTCAACGCGGCGCCACCGCTCCATGAGCAGCTTCAAGTCCTTGTCGAGCGACTTGGCGTCGCGTCCCTCCGCCACGGTGCGCACAATGACGCCGAAGCCATCGGGCACGAGACTGCTCGCCAGCGCTTCGAGGCGGCGGCGCTCTTTGTTCTCCGTCACCTTCCGCGACACCGCCACGTAGCTCTGCAGCGGCATGAGCACGAGGAACCGACCGGCCAGCGACAGATCCGTCGAGATCCGGCTGCCCTTGTTGGAGATTGGCTCTTTGGTAACCTGGACGAGAATGTCCTGCCCGCGGTTGAGCACACCGGAGGGGCGGACGTTGTCCCGATCCTCCGGAACATCGATGTCGTCGACGCGGGAAGGATTGCGCTTCAGGAAGGTTTGCAGCTCCCGCAGATGATCCGACACATCGGAGAAGTGAAGGAACGCGTCCTGCTCCTGACCGATGTCGACGAAGGCGGCTTGGATGCTGGGCATCACCTTTCGGATCCGCCCGAGATACATGTTGCCGATGGTCCGCTCGTTTTCCGCGTTCTCGATGTAGAGCTCCGCGATCTTGCCGTCCTCAACGATGGCAATGCGGGTTTGGTCATCCTCGACGTTGACTATAATTTCGTTCGACATAGTGGGGTTTGGGGTGCGTGCCTGCGCGGCTCCTGGACGCAACGTGCGTTTCGAAGCGTCGGGCGGCGACGGGAGGCACACCCGGAGCCCGCAAGGGTCGCGGAGCCGGGGCCTCGGCCAGGAGGGATACCCTCCAGCCTGCAATGCCGGGACGCAAACCCAACACGGAACGCCTGCCAAGGACGTGCGCCGCTGTGCGGCGGACCGGCAGGTCAGCGAAGCCAGAAAGCCAGCGCTCAAGCACGGGAACTCGTGAGAGAGGAAAATCGAATGGGGATTCGGCAGGCGCTCGCAGCAGCGGGGCGGCGGGCGGCTGTGGTGGAACGACGCCCCCAATCCGCTGCTCGTACACGGCTGCCGGTGAAAAAGCGAGTGTCTGTCCTGCTGTACAGGCAACAAGCCCGTCGAACCGGTTCCGGCCGGCGTCGACGCCGGGCGAAGGAGCCCAGGCACCGCCGGTCGGATCCGAGTGCGTCGCGACCGCCCCGAGGATCTCGGCGCGTCGCAAACGCGGTTCATGTGTGTTCAAGGCTGTCCCCGGCGCACAGTTTGGATGGGCCGGACACGTACACAATATCGCTCAGTCTCCCGAAATGATCCCCGATGCGGCAGAGCGGGCCTGTCGCGCACCCTTCTGTCGCGCCCCCTCCGCCGAAGGACGGTGGCGCCTTCGTGGCGTACGGTAGTCGCTTTAATCAAAATTCTTGTTCGACCGTCGGCCATTTTTCGTATCCTTATTTGCGTATCGACCTGCACAGGGTGCTCTCTGCGATCCTGATCGCAGACCGGCCGTCGGCGAAACTCCTTTCCCGATGAAGCTTTTGGATGGTGCAGATGCTACACGCCCGGCCCGATACACCGATTGGACGCCTCCCGTTGTGAAGAGAGTGTTACCCGGTCGGTCATGCACTCGATGTGCAACGTCTGCACGGGCCCGCACACCGATGGGCCCCGGGCACAGCTCACGGACTTCACATCGAGCGGCGACGTCAGACGCGCGATCTCGCGTTTGCACCAGGAACTGGTTTCGAACTTGAACGCACGGACGTATCCATTATGGCTGATAACGACGAAGTACGAGTGGCAAGCAGCGAGGCCCCGGTGAAGGCGCGAGGCCTCGAAGGGGTCATCGCGCTGGAATCGGAACTCTCCGACATCGACGGGCAGAAAGGAGAGCTCATCTACCGCGGGTACAACATCCGCGACCTCGCCGAGAATGCACAGTTCGAAGAGGTGGTCCACCTGCTGTGGAATGGCACGTTGCCCACCCAGAGCGAGCTCGACACCCTGACCGAAAAGATGCGGGCCGCCCGTCCGCTGCCCGACTCTGTCATGGCAGTGCTTCGCGAGGCGCCGGACGACGCCCACCCGATGGCGGTGCTGCGCACGGCGGTCTCGGCCCTGGCCTTCCAGGATCCGGAGGCCGAAACCATGGAGCCGCAGGCCAACTACCGCAAGGCCATTCGCCTGCTGAGCCAGATCCCAACGATCATCGCGACCTTCGATCGGCTCCGCAAAGGCCTGGACCCAATCGAGCCGCTCGATGCAGAGTCGATGGCGCACAACTTCCTGTACATGCTGAACGGTGAGGCGCCCGGCGTGGCCGCCGAAAACACCTTCAACGTGTGCCTCGTCCTGCACGCTGATCACGGCCTGAATGCCTCCACGTTTACCGGTCGCGTCATCGGCTCAACGCTGTCGGACCTTTACTCGGCCGTAACCGGTGCCATCGGCGCCCTGAAGGGACCGCTGCACGGTGGCGCCAACCGCGAGGTCATGCGCATGCTCTTCGAGATCGACGAGTCGGACCAGGACGCGGCGGCCTATGTCCAGGAGAAGCTCGCCAACAAGGAGCGCGTGATGGGCTTCGGGCACCGCGTGTACGAGACGATGGACCCGCGTGCGGCCATTCTGCGCGACATGGTCAAGGACCTGAGCGAGGAGACGGGCGAGATGCGGTGGTACGATTACAGCATGACCATCGTCGAGATCATGCAGGAGGAGAAAGGACTCGACCCGAACGTCGACTTCTTCAGCGCCTCTACCTACCACCAGTTGGGGCTCGATCCGGACCTGTTTACTCCCATCTTTGCACTGAGCCGGACCACGGGCTGGAGCGCTCACCTTCTGGAGCAGTGGAAAGACAACCGGCTGATTCGGCCTCGGGCCGAGTACGTCGGGGAACACGGCAACACGTTTGTCCTCATCGGAGAGCGGTCGTAGGCGATTCGCGGCTTCGTGAAAAGGTCGAATTCCTTGCGCGGAGTTCCCGGAGCGACCGAAACCTTTGCTCTCACCCCGTCATACCTTTATCACACTTTCGGCGGTAGCTTCCGGCCTCCGGGATGCGGTCGTGGAGTCCGTCGTCTTTTGCACTCCAACTCTTCTCGCTATGGCAGTTGAAACCGCAGAACGGCCTACCACCCAGGCATCGAGCGATCAGGTGGCTACTCAGAGCAGCCGGTTCCAACGCTACCGGATCCGTACAGGCATGTTTGCCTGGATGATGCACCGTCTCACCGGCGTCGGCCTCGTGGTGTATCTCATCGTCCACGTGTGGGGTCTGAAATCGCTGAGCGACCCGGCCGCCTTCAACGCGCTCATTGCCAAGTACCACGCCCCCATTTACAAGGTCGGTGAGTTCGGCCTGCTCGTTGCCGTCGTCTACCACGCGATCAACGGGCTGCGCATCGTGCTGATCGACTTTCTCGGCTGGAGCCCGAAGCAAAAGAAGTTGTTTTGGACGCTGGGCGCCGTGGCGCTCGTTCTCATCGTCGTGGGCGGCTACCCCTCGATTTACGCCCTCGCGCAGTGGATGGGGGCCTAACTCCCTCCCGCCGCTTCCTGATTCACCGCTGGACTCCCGACTCCTATGGCGCGCTCTTCGAACGCTCTGAACTGGTTTCTGCATCGCATCACGGGCACCTTCCTCGTCTTCATGCTGATCACTCACTTCTGGGTGCAGCACTACGACCACCAGGTGGCCTCGGTAACGACGGACGTCGTCACCGAGAAGGGCGAGATGCCGAAGTACTCTGAAGAGGCGCGAGCCGGGGTGAAGGCTCGCTTCGGAGACGAGGCAGAGGTGACGCCGTACAACGTGGTGATGCAGCGCCTGGCCGATCCCGTCTACGCCGTGCTCTGGAAGGGATTCAACATCCTCTTCCTGATCGTTGCGGTCCACCACGGCTTCTACGGGCTGAACAACGTGCTAACGGACTACATCCGGAATCCCATGGGCCGAGCCATGGCCCGGGTGCTCTCGTGGGGAACCGGACTCGTGTTACTGATCATCGGTCTGTACTCCGTCATCACTGCGGGATGGTGAGGAGTTCGGCCGAACGGAGGACGACGATTCTCAGGACGCGGCTTCTGGCCATCGGGACCGTGAAACGTGAATCGTGATACGTGAGATAGCGGGACCGCTTGCAGCAGGGCTTCTGCTCTCACGTGTCACGCCTCACGCATCACTCATCCGCACATACATCACGCATCACGCACTATGACTTTTTCGCACGACGTTGTCGTCATCGGGGCCGGTGGTTCGGGTCTCATGGCGGCCCTCTACGCCCGAGAAGGCGGCGCCGACGTCGGTGTCGTTTCGAAACTTCATCCGCTTCGGTCGCACACCGGTGCGGCGCAGGGCGGCATTGCAGCCGCCCTCGGAAACGAGGAAGAGGACCACTGGCTGTGGCACGCGTTCGATACGGTGAAGGGCAGCGACTACTTGGGCGACCAGGATGCCATCGAGGCGCTCTGCAAGGACGCGCCCCGGACCATCGTAGAGCTGGAGCACTATGGCGTGCCGTTCAGCCGGAACGAACGGGGCAAGATTTCGCAGCGTCGTTTTGGCGGGCACACCCGCAACTTCGGGGAGGCGCCGGTGAAGCGCTCGTGCCACGCGGCCGACCGCACGGGCCACACGATCCTGCACACGCTCTACGACCAGTGCACGAAGCAGGGCGTCCGCTTCTACGACGAGTTCCAGGTGCTCGACCTCATCATGACGGACGACGGCGAGTGCGCGGGCGTCGTGGCGTACGAGATCCTGACGGGGGAAATCCACACCTTTCACGCCAAGCACGTGTGCTTTGCCACCGGCGGCTACGGTCGAGCGTTTAAGACGACATCGAACGCGCACGCCGGAACGGGCGACGGCATGGCCATCGCCCTGCGTAACGGCATCCCGCTGGAGGACATGGAGTTTGTCCAGTTCCACCCGACGGGCCTGTACCGGCTCGGCATCCTCATCACCGAAGGCGCGCGCGGCGAGGGCGGTATCCTACGCAACTCGGAGGGGGAGCGCTTCATGGAGCGCTACGCGCCGACCGTGAAGGATCTCGCGCCACGCGACCTCGTCAGCCAGTGCATCTACAAAGAGATCCGCGAGGGACGTGGCGTCCAGGGCAAGGACTACGTGCACCTCGACCTGACGCATGTTGGCGAAGAGGTGCTCGACAAGAAACTGCCCGAGATCTCCGAGTTTTCGCGCACCTACATGGGCATCAATCCGAAGGAGGAGCCCATTCCGGTCGTGCCGACGTGCCACTACGCCATGGGCGGCATCCCGACGGATGAGGACGGCCACGTCGAGAGCGGCGAGCGCGGCACCTCGGTGCCAGGACTGTTTGCCGTGGGCGAGTGCGCCTGCGTGTCGATCCACGGTGCCAACCGCCTAGGGACGAATGCGCTGCTGGAGCTCGTGGTGTTCGGACGCCGCGCGGGCATGCAAATGGCCAAAGAGGTGCGTGAGGGAAAGGATTTTGCCCCGCTCCCCGATGAGCCGGAACAGTGGACGCGCGACACCCTCGATCGCCTGCTCTCCAACACCCGCGACGAGGGCGAGCCGATCGTCAACGTGCGCACCGACCTGCAGGAGACGATGATGGACAACGTCTCTGTCTTCCGCAACGACGACACGCTCACGACGGCGATCGACGACATTCGGGAGATCCGGAAGCGGGCGGCCAACGTCGTCGTGGAGGACAAGGGCAAGCGGTTTAACACCGACCTCATGGACGCCTTCGAGGTCGAGTGCATGGTCGACTATGCGGAGTCCATCGCAGCCTGCGCGCACTACCGCACCGAGAGTCGCGGTGCACACTCTCGGGAGGACCACCAGAACCGGAACGACGACGAGTGGCTGCACCATACGCTGTACGAGAGCGACTGCGACGGCGAGTACGAGTTCGACGACAAGAAGGTCGTCATCACCCGGTTCGAGCCGAAAGAACGAAAGTATTAACGTGCTCACGTGTTTGTGTGCTCAGGGGCTAGCTTCCCGAATCACGCAAACACCCGAACACCCTAACACCTATGGACTTAAACGTAGAAATCAAGCGCTACAATCCGGAGGAGGACGAGGCCCCGCACTGGGAGTCGTACGAGGTGCCCGCCGAACCGCTCGATAGCGCACTCGCGCTGCTGCTTCACGTAAAGTGGCACATCGACGGAACGCTCGCGCTGCGGAAAAGCTGTGCGCACGGCGTCTGCGGGTCCGACGCAATGCAGATCAACGGCGAAAACCTGCTGGCCTGCTCGGTTCTCGTGCAGGACCTGGTCGGCAAAGACGCCGCGGACGGGACCACCATCACCTTTGCGCCGCTGCCCGCCGCTCCGGTCGTCAAGGACCTTGTCATCGACCAGAGCCGCTTCTTCGAGAAGTATCGCGACGTGAAGCCGTGGCTCATTACGGACGGCCCGGCGCCGGAGCGCGAACGCACGCAGAGTCCCGAGGAGCACGAGGTCATCGAGGATGCGACCAAGTGCATCATGTGCGGAGCGTGCACCCACGCGTGCCCCTCGACGTGGTCGGATCCCGACTACCTCGGGCCGGCAGCGATGCTGAAGGCCTACCGCTACACATTCGACACCCGGGACGACGGGGCCGAGGAGCGCCTTGACGTGGTCGACTCGCCAGACGGCCTCTGGAAGTGCTACACCATCTTCAACTGCAATGAGGCCTGCCCGAAGGACATTGACATCACGCGCTGGCTCTCGGCGCTGAAGCGCAAGGCGACGGCGTCTAACGTGTCCTCAGCTGCGTAACCCTGCGGCCAACATTCGATGCTGCACGATGCGCCCTGCTTCCGGATTGGGAGGCAGGGCGTTCGTATTGGATCCCGTCCAATTGGACTGATACCGTTTCCGAACCACCGTGTCGCTATGGAGGGCGAGGACCCCCGCTTGGATGCCGAGCGAGCTCTGAACGTGGAACCGTTGGAACGTGGAACGTTCTCGCGTTCCGACCCATCCGGATCGAATTCGGACGACCTGGACCCGGTCGATCATGGTGACATTTCCATCCGGAAAACGTATGAGTGGGAAGACGGCTCTCTATTGGCCAGTGTCTTTCGCGCCGAATCCGCCGCCGCCCGGCGTTTCGATGCGAAGCTGACTGCCCTCGGGCAGGCGTCGTGAAAAGTGGGCGGGCAGGATCTCTTCGGAACCGTCCGGCCGAACGAGCCGATTGCGCCCGGGCGCGCCCGGAGCGCCGCCGTTGCGTCCGTACGGTCCCTGTGCGCGCCGGGTGCTGAACATCGTGACGGTGGCCGGCACCTGCAGGTGGTAGCAGCGCACGAGCCCGTCTCCACCGCGGTAGCGCCCGTCTCCGCCGCTGTCCTCCCGCAGGCGATACGTCGTGATGCGGAACGGGTACGTCTGCTCCAGCGCCTCGACGGGGGTGTTGAGCGTATTTGTCATGTGCACGTGCACGCCGCTGAGGCCGTCTCCGTCCGGCGCCGCGCCCATGCCCCCGCCGATCGTTTCGTAGTAGGCGAAGGGCGTGCCGTCGGGCCGCGTGCCGCCGATGGTGAGATTGTTCATCGTGCCTTGTCCGGCGGCGGGCACCTGCTTGGGACGGACCTGGGCCAGAGCGCCGAAGACCACGTCGACGATGCGCTGCGACGTTTCGACGTTGCCGCCGGCGACGGCGTGGGGAGGATGTGCGTTCACGAGGCACCCCTCGGGAGCCGTGACGGTGATGGGGGCGAAGCAGCCCGCGTTCACCGGGATGTCGGCGCCAACAAGACAGCGCACGACGTAGTCGCACGCCGAGGTCGTGATGGGCAGCACCGCGTTCAGGGCGCCGTCGACGGCGTCGTCCGTTCCGGCGAAGTCGAACGTCACGGTCTCGCCGTCAACAGTAGCGGTGGTGCGGATCGTTGCTTCCGTTTCATCCTCAAGCTCCAGCGTGTCTTCGAAAGCGTAGGTGCCATCGGGCCAGCCCGAGAGCGCAGCGCGTGTGCGGCGCTCACTGTACGCCTGCAGGTGCTGGGCGTACGTCGTGAGTTCGTCGGCTCCGTGGACCTTGGCAAGGTCCTGAAGCCGCTGTTCGCCGACGGAGTGCGCGGCACGTTGCGCGGCGAGATCGCCCCGCCGCTCGTCGGGGGTGCGGACGTTTCGGAGCAGCATCCGCAGCAGATCGTCGTTACGTGTGCCTTCCGCGAACAGCTTCACCGGGGGGATAATCAGGCCTTCCTGCACGAGCTCGGTGGCCAGCGGGAGCGAGCCCGGCGTCATGCCGCCCACGTCGGCGTGGTGCGCGCGGCTGGCAACGAAAAACGTCGGGGCGTCACTGCCGTCCACAAAGACCGGCGAGATCATCGTCACGTCCGGCAGATGGGTGCCGCCTTCGTAGGGGTCGTTGAGCACGATGATGTCGCCGGGCGCCCACGTGCCGATGGCGTCGAGCGCCGCGGCGACACTGGCGGGCATGGCGCCGAGGTGCACGGGGATGTGGGCCGCTTGCGCCACCATCTGCCCGTTGCCGTCGAACACGGCGCACGAGAAGTCGAGTCGCTCTTTGATGTTGGGCGAGTAGCTCGTCCGCTGCAGCGTAGCTCCCATCTCTTCGGCCACGCCCTCATAGCGGTGGCGGTACAGCTCCAGAAGGATGGGGTCAGCAGGGGCAGACATGGGCGTTCAGGGGTGGGCGTTGTGTGTTCCGGCTTGGGTGTGTTTCGACGCAACCACGCGTCCGCCATGCATCACGTCCTGCGCCGCCCCGCCTCCAGAACCCCCTCCTCGGCGGGCGGGCGCAGGTTGTAGCGGTTGCTCATGCTGGCGCCGTAGGCTCCGGCGGTCGCGACCAGAAGGACGTCGCCGACTTCACAGGGCGGGAGGCGACGGCTGTGGCCGAGAACGTCGCCCGTCTCGCAGATCGGCCCGACCACCTCGGCGGTGATGTCGGGGGTGGCACCGAGGCGCGTAAGGTTCACGATCTCGTGATACGCGCCGTAGAGCGACGGACGAAGCAGGCTGTTCATGCCCGTGTCGAGCCCGACGTAGCGCACCTCCCCTTTCGTCTTCGTCTGCGTGACGCGCGCGAGCAGGACGCCCGCGTCGGCCACGAGGTAGCGACCCGGTTCCATCCACAGGTCGAGACCGGGCGGCTTTGCGTCGGTGAGGCGGTCGGCGAGGGCGTCGAGGTCGAGCGGCGCGGCGTTGGGACGATCCGGCACGCCGAGTCCCCCACCCACATTGAGCGTCTGTACGTCCGGGAAGTCCGCCGCCAGGGACGCGAGGAACTGCGCGATGTCGGGCCACGCGTCGACGTCGGTGATGCCGCTCCCGGCGTGCACGTGCAGACCGACGATGCGGGTGCCGGCCCGGTCGGCGGCCTCCCGGAGGCGCGGCAGGTCGTCCGGTACGACTCCGAATTTGGACTGAGCGCCCGCCGTGCGAACGTGACGATGGTGCCCGTGTCCGCGCCCCGGATCGACGCGCACGAACAGATCCTGGCCGGCAAAGGCTTCGGGGTGTGTGGCGAGAGGTTGGACGTTATCGAGCGTCACGTGGACGCCGCGCTCGAAGGCGGCGGTGTATTCGTCGACCGCGGCAAAGTTGGGTTGGAAGAGAACACGGTGCGGGTCGAGATTCGGAACCACCTCGAAGACGCGCTCGACCTCGCCGGGCGAGACGCACTCAAAGTGGAGGCCCTCGTCGTCGAGGACGCGCAGGACCTCCGGGTGCGGGTTGGCCTTTACGGCGTAGAACACGCGATCCAGCGGCGCGATCGAGTGCACGCGCTGTGCCTTCTCGCGCAGCCGCGCCTCGTCGTAGACGTAGCGGGGCGACTGCTCGTCGGCGAGGCGCAGCAGGTCTGGCCGGCGCCGTTGCCACCAGGCGTCGCGCTCCGCCGCGGCCTCCGGTGCCTCATCGAACAGCTCTTGCCAGCTCGGGCCGAAGGTGCCGTCCGCCGAACGGGTGGCGAAGAACTGCGCGTGCAGCTGCCGCACGAGGCGCGGGGCCTGCTCCTCGTCGACCACAAAGCTGAGGTTGAGGTCCGAGGCCGCCTGCGAGACGAGATGCACCTTGTGCTCGTCGAAGACCTCCAGCGCGGGGCCGAGCTCGTGCAGCAGTGACCGGATGTGCCGCCCGACGAGGCTGACGACGGCCACCGGCTCGATGACGCGCGCGTCGCAGTACGCGTTCAGGTCGTGCAACAGCCGGTCGATGACATCCGGATTGAGCGCGTTGGCGACCGGGTCGAGGGTGACGGTGACGTTCGCCTCCGAGGTTGCCACAAGGTCGACCGACAGCCCGTGGTGCTTGAACACCTGGAAGACGTCGGCCAGAAAGCCCACCTGCTGCCACATCCCGAGCGTGTCCATTGACACGGCCGTGATACCGGTTTTCGACGAGATGGCCTTCACCTGCGGCCCGGCGTCCGGCACGTCGTCGGACACGGCGGTGCCGTCCATCGTCGGCGCGTCGGTGCTGCGGACGTGCAGCGGGATGTGGTGCCGCCGCACGGGGTCGAGGCACCGCGGATGAAGCACTTTCCCGCCCATCGTGGCGATCTCCTGGGCCTCGTCGTAGGAGAGCTGCTTCAGGAGCCGCGCCGACGGGATATCGCGGGGGTTCGCCGTGAAGAGGCCCGGCACGTCCGTCCAGATCTCCAGCCGCGCGGCGTCGAGCTTGGCCGCGAAGTAGGCCGCGGATGTGTCCGAGCCGCCACGCCCGAGTAGCACGGTTTCATCGAGCGCGTTGCCCGCGATGAAGCCCTGCGTGAGGTGCACGTCGGCGCCGTCGTCGGCCAGGTGCTGCTGCAGGATGCGATCCGGATAGGCGGTGCAGGTGGCCGACAGGTAGCGGCGCTGCGGCGAGAGGCTCGCCTCATCTTGGGAACGCAGGAACTCGCGGGCATCGAGCCAGCGCGCGTTCAGGTCCTGTTCCTGGAGAAACGCCGCGCCGAGCCGTGTGGACAGCAGTTCGCCGTAGGCCATGACGGCGGCGCGCAGCCGCGGCGAAAGCACGTTGGCCTCCGACACGGCCCGCACTCGGTCGGCGAGGCGGCGGAACGGAACGTCAAGCATGTCGGGCGCCACGCCGAGGTCGCGGGCCAGCGCGTCGTGCCGCTCGCGGAGGGCCTCCAACGTCGCGCTCGGGTCGCCGTCGCGTGCCTCCACCAGCAGGGCCTCCAACTGGTCGGAGACGCCGCTCAGGGCCGAGCAGACGAGAAACGGGCGAACGCCGTCGCCGCGGTGGGTGCGAACGACGCTGGCGATGGTCTCCCAGCGGCTACGCGTCGACACGCTCGTGCCGCCGAACTTGCAGACAATCCAGAAGGGATCAGACATGAGTGGGGAGGTCGGGAGCAGAGGCTACACGGCGCCTGTGTACCGACGATCCGCCGAGTGGGTTCAGCCTTTCGCGGCGGCGTCTGGACCGGCTGGTCAAACAGCCGACGGCAAAGTGCGTCCCGTTCGTGGCACGGTGCGGGAGAGGCCGTCGGGCCGCATGATCAGGGCATACGCGGTCGGAGCCGTCTCGGCTCTTTGGCTCCGTAAGATGTTCGAGCGTGTCCGCGTCCGTACAAATGGCGAGGGGGACGACCCACGTGGTGTCTTTCGCCGAAGCCCACATGCGCGCTGCACTCCGACGGACAACCACCACCGAGCCATGACGACCGACCGACGGATTTCCTCCTTCCATCGCAAGCTGTGGTTCGCCCTTGCGCTCTTGCTTTCCGCCGCGTTCAGCCTCCAGGTTGCGACGGCACAGTCCGTGGGCGACTCCGACCCCGCGTCGTCTGCAATCGTATCCGGTGAACGCGGACAGGACGACCGCCCCTCTGTCGCCGACGCGAAGTCACCAAACACAGCGGCAAAGGAATACCAGGCCGAGGCAACCAGCACCGCCCGGAGAACCCAGGGGGAATCGGCCGCCCCGTCGACCCGCGACCGTTCGACGCTTCCTCCCCTGTCGCTGGTGTTTTCCGCCCCGGCGCCCGCCCCTCCACCGGCCTCCCTCTCTGATGCGATACGGTCGAAGCAGGCGGCCCCCCTCCTCGATGCCTCGCTGAACCGGCAGACGTCGCTGCAGGAACGCCTGTCGCCGAAGGGCACGCTGGACGATCCGGACCGCGGACCTAGAGGCATCCTCCTCATGGAGTTTTAGTGTCCGGCGGACGGGCTGCACGACGCCCCGGATTTCGGATTCGCCGTCGCAGGGGCGTTGGCGCGCGCAGAGGCCAGCGGATCGGTCTCTTCCGTCTCGATGGTGTCCGCGTCGTCCGGCATCTCGATCTCGGGCAGGCGGAGCGGCACCTCGACGTCGTTGGGGACCGGGTTGGGCTCGGCCCAGAGCTGTCCGCTGTAGCTTTCCATCACGACGTGATCGCCCGCCCGACCGCGGACGTAGCTTCGGTTCAGCGGCACCTTGCCGTGCGGCGTGTCGAGCACGTAGTCCGGGATCGCGAAGCCGGAGGTGCGGCCGCGGAGCTGCCGCAGGATGTGCATGCCCGTCTCGATGGGCGTGCGCAGGTGCGCCGTGCCGCCGATGAGCTGCGCCTGGTAGAGGTAGTACGGTCGGACGCGCATTCGCACGAGGCCTTCGTTGAGCGCCTTCATCGTCGCCGCGTCGTCGTTGATGCCGCGCAGCAGCACGGTTTGGTTGCCGACCGGCACGCCCGCCGACTTGAGCCGGTCGATGGCCGCGGCAGCGTCTTCTGTGAGCTCCTTCGGGTGGTTGAAGTGGGTGTTGATCCAGACGGGATGGTACTGCGCGATCATGTCGCAGAGCGACTCGGTGATGCGGTACGGCAGCTTCACGGGCATGCGCGTCCCGAACCGGATCAGCTCCACGTGGTCGATGGCGCGCAGGCGGCGCACGATCCACTCCAGGTTGCTCTCATTGAACGTGAGCGGGTCGCCGCCGGTGAGCAGCACGTCGCGGATCTCGTCGTGCGCGGCGATGTAGTCGATGGCTTCTTGCAGCTCGCCCTTGCGCATGAAGAACTGCGCGTCGCCTACCATGCGCTTCCGCAGGCAGTAGCGGCAGTAGATGGCGCACTCGGCCGTCACGCAGAACGCTACGCGGTCCTCGTAGTTGTGCACGAGGTTTTTGACCGGCGAGTGGGCGACCTCCGCGAGCGGATCGGTCACGCCCACGAGGTCCGGCGCCAGCTCGTCCATCGTGGGCACCACCTGGCGACGGATGGGGCACGACGGGTCGTCTGGGTCCATCAGGCGCGCGTAATACGGCGTGATGTTCCAGCGGAAGACGTCTGCCGTCTTCTCGATGGCCGCCAATTCATCGTCGGTCGGATCGATCCACTCCTGGAGGGCCTCGGCGCTGTGGATGCGGTTCTGCATCTGCCAGCGCCAGTCGTCCCATTTTGGATTGTGGATTGCGGACTGGGGATTGGGCGCGTCTGCCATGGACGGCAATTCGGGGGCGATCAGGAAGCGGAGCGAGGTCCTTTACACGTTCGCCCAGCTGGAATCGTTGCCAGACCCGAGCGCACCCTGCCTCCCCCGTTGCGCACTACGCATCACGCATTACGAATCACGCCCAACCCACAACGCCCAACGTTCAACACCGAACGCGCAACGTTCAACGCCCAACCCACAACCCGCCAGGCATCACGCGTACTCGCCACGGAGCGTCTCGCGCACGTCCATGAGGAGTTGCTTCGTCGCGCGGATGCCCTCGCGCTCGCCGAGGCCTTCGCTGCCCTCATACTCGATGCCCACGTAGCCCCGGTAGCCCCCGTCGAGAACGATCCGCATCATGCGCTCGAAGTCAATGTTCACCTCCTGGCCCTGGTCGTTGAAGTTCAGCGCCTTGGCGCTGACAGCCTTGGCGTGCGGCATGAGCTCCCGGACGCCCTTGTAGCGGTCGTACATTTCGCCCTCGCGGATCTGGAAGTTGCCGAAGTCCGGCAGCGTCCCGCAGCGATCGTGATCGACCTGCTCCATGACGCCAGCGAGCCACTCGCCGTTGGACGAGAGGCCGCCGTGGTTCTCCACGAGCACGTTGATATCCTGCGGGGCGGCATACTCGGTGAGGCTGCGGAGCCCGTCGGCCGCGCGTTGCATCTGGTCTTCGTAGCTGCCTTCGCCCTCGGTCGCAGCGTTGACGCGGATGGAGTGGCAGCCAAGGAAGTTGGCCGCATCCACCCATTTGTGGTGATTCTCGACGGCCTGCTGTCGCTGTTCGGCATCCGGGTGACCCAGGGCCCCTTCGCCGTCGCACATGATAAGCAGGCTCCGCACGCCGTGGTCCTCCGCCCGCTGCTTCATTTGCTGCAGGTACTGCTGGTCGGTCCCCTTGTCCATAAAGAACTGGTTCACGTACTCGACGGCGTCGATGCCGAAGTCTTCTCGTGCCGTGCGCGCAAAGTCGAGGTTGTCGAGGTCGCCCTCGAACAGGGCCCGATGCAGGGACCACTGGGCCAGTGAGATTCTGTAGATCGGCGCTGCGGAAGCGCTGCTCGCGTCGGATGACGATGCGGCGGACCCGTCGTCGGGCGAAGAGCATCCCCACATCGGAAGGGCGGTGCCCAACGTGAGCGCGGCCGTTGTCTTCAGGAACGTGCGGCGGTTCGATCTCGGCATGATGACGGGGTGGGGATTAAGACGCAGGGAATGAGCGATGCGGGGACAAGATGCGACACACCGTCCGACAACGCAAGCGCTTCCGGGGCGCCCAGCGCAGAAACCGCCTTACAACAGATCCAGCCGTCTCAGTGCGGAGGCGAGCACCTCGGCAAGGAAGTCGATGTAGTCGCGTCCTTGCAGCTCGGCGATGATGGCGAAGGTGTCGTCGGGCGCGAAGGTGGGAAGCGGATTGATCTCTAGAAACCAGGGGTGGCCGTCGGCATCGACGCGGAAGTCGACTCGGGCAAAGTCGCGGCATTCGAGCACGTCGAAGCTGCGGAGGGTGAGACGCTGCAGGTCGTCTTCCAGCTCCGGGTCGAGCGTGCCGCCGAGCGTGTAGTCCCAGTCGCGGTCGGCGCCGGGCGCGCCGCGGTGCTCCAGGGCATGGAGACCGATGCCGGTGGTGGATTCCACGGCGCGCTGCAGCACAGGCAGCGCCTCGGGCGGGTTGTGCCCCACGACAGCCACGGTGAACTCGCCTCCGCCCTCGATGAATCCCTCGACGAGCGCATCCTGAGCGTACGTCGTCGTTATGTGGTGCACCGCCCGGCGCAGCGCAGCAACGTCTTCGACCTTGCTCGCGGGCGTGATGCCCTTCGACGACCCCTCGTAGCGCGGCTTTATAAAGAGCGGAAACGGCGGAAGGAGGTCCGGATCGACGGCCCCGGCGTCGTCGATTACGCAGTGCGGCGGCGTGGGCACGTCGGCGGCCGCGACGAGATCTTTGGTCCACGCCTTGTCGAGCGTGAGCGACAGCGTGAGGGCGTCCGACCCGAGACACGGAATTCCGGCCATCTCCAGCAGAATGGGCGCGTATGCCTCGCGGTTGCGGCTTCGGGCGCTCTCGCTGATGTTGATGGCCGCTTCCACGTCCAACCCGGCATCCAAGGCTGCGCGCAGGTCGGACGCCGTGCCGATGCGCACGGGCGTATGGCCCAGATGCCGGACAGCGTCGGCCAGCGTGTCGACGGTCTCTTCCGGTTCGTACTCAGCATCGGCATCGGGCGGCTCGTCGTCCCGCCACGGATACGTGTCGAAGGTGTCGTAGACGAGGCCGATGCGCATAGACGAGTCTCTGATTTCGCGTTTCTGGCTCTTGGTCAACAAAGTGGAAGTCGCTTCGTTATCCACAAAGTGCAGTGAACAAAACGGTTCACCTCACGACGGCGATGCGCGCACCCATGAAGTCGACGCAGAAGGCACTCATTATACGAACGGGGCCAGACGGGCACGACGGCCTGGAAGAGCTGAACATCGAACTCGAACGCGGCTGGCGGGTCGTGGAGGTCGCTTCCATGGGCGGAGCGGGAGGCGCCACGTCCTCGCCCGTCGTTGCGGCGCTCGTCGTTCTGGAGCATCGCGACGACCGGGCGGAGGAACCGGTCATGACGGCCGAGGCCGTTGAGGAGACGGAGAAGGCGGTCGAGGAAATCGTGAAGGAAACCTACGAGATTACAGAGGGGGATGGTGCCGGCACGCGCCCGCCACTGGAACCGCCGTCCTTCCCCGACGATGCATCCTGAATCGATCCCGCGGGGCCGCGATCGTCCGCTGTGCCGCCATTTTACGATCGCTTCATTTCCTCTGTGCGGTATCTTGTTGCGACAGGCTTTCCGTTCTTTCATCGTTTCGTAACTTAACGGCGTTAAACGGTTTCACGAGCCGAGCGCCGGAGGAATCGGGCGCTTCCGTGTCTTCCA
This sequence comes from uncultured Rhodothermales bacterium, assembly GCA_964345695.1. GTDB lineage: Bacteria > Bacteroidota > Rhodothermia > Rhodothermales > Salinibacteraceae > CAYFSC01. The sequence continues at coordinate 25,128 of CAYFSC010000017.1, forward strand.
TTCGGCGCTTCACTTCTGACTTCGGACCGCACCATGATGCAACCAACAGATCGATACGGGCCGACGAGGCCCAGCTTCTTTTTGAGCCTTGTCGCCGGCGTTTTGCTCCTTCTGGGAGGGCTTCCAAGCGCGGCCGTCCACGCCCAAGGATTTGGCGTCTTCGAACAGGGAACGTGCACGATGGGCCGTGCTGGAGCGGGCGTGGCAGAAACCTGCGACGACGGCTCCGCCATGTACTTCAATCCGGCCGGACTCGTCGGCGAAACAGGGTGGACCGTGAGCGGCGGGGCCACGCTCATCTTCGTGACGGGTGACTTCACGTCCGATCGTACGCGCGAAACGACCGACATTCAGAACGACCCAATTCCGGTGCCACACCTCTACGCGCGGTACGGCATCAGCGAGCGCTGGGCCGCCGGCGTCGGCGTGTTTGTCCCGTACGGCCTGTCTACCGAGTGGCCGAAGGGCGACTTCGACGGGCGCTTTCTCGGCTACGACAACGCGCTGCAGTCCATCTACATCCAGCCAACCGTCGCCTACCAGCTTACAGATCGAATCAAAGTGGGAGGCGGTCTCGACATCGTCATCGGTGCCGTCGAGCTCAACCAGCATCAAGATCTTTCGCAGCAGGCGGTGCCATCGGAGCAGCTTCCGCCGGGTACGACCTTTGGCGAGCTCGGCATTCCGTTCCACACGGCCTTTGCCGACGTAAAATTGGACGCCGGAGGGGCCACCGGCATCGGCGGCAACTTCGGCGTGCAGGTGCGAGCGACCGATTGGCTGCGCTTCGGCGCGCGGTACACGCTTCCGGTGGAGCTCAACTACGAGGGCGACGCCACCTTTACGCAGCTTCAGACCGGCCTCGTTCTGCCTCCGAACAACCCGATCCAGCCGAACACGGCCCTGCCCGTCGATGCCCTCGTGGCGCCTCAGTTCGAGCCGGGCGGGCTGCTTGTCGACCAGGATGTCGAGACGGAAATCACGATGCCGGGGCAGCTCCTCATCGGCACCAGCGTGCAGGCGACCCCGAAACTGAAGCTGCTGGCCGATTATCAGTGGACCGACTGGTCGGCGTTCGATGTCCTTCCGATTGACTTCGAGAACGATGCGCTGGACACCGAGCAAATCGAGAACTACGAGGACACGCACGCGCTTCGCCTCGGCGCCGAGTATGCGGCGACGGAGGCCTGGACGGTACGGGCCGGTCTTCTGACGCACGGCCCGGCGGCCCCCGATGAAACGGTGACGCCTCTGCTTCCGGAAGGCTACCGCAATGAATTCACGGCCGGCTTCGGCTGGCAGCCGTCGGCGCTGTTCGAGGTCAACGTGGCCTACCAATACATTGCTCAGAACGACCGCCGCGGCCGCGTTCGGGACCCTCGCGTTGGCGAAACCAACCCCACGGCCGAGGACCTGAACAGGGGTCTGTACAGCTTCGGCGCCCACCTCATCGGTACGACTCTCACCCTCCACTTTTAGATCGATATGACTTCGCTCTCTTCTTTCTTCGATCGCCGCCTCGTGTGGGGGGCGCTCCCGCTTCTCCTGGCCGCATTGGTGCTGGTTGGGTGTGACGACGAGGATCTCCTGTCCGACCCTCCCGAATCTGGGGCCCTCTTTGATCGGTACGTGGCCATCGGAAACAGCATCACCGCCGGCTTCCAGGCCAACGGAATTAGCAAAACCACACAGCAGCAGTCGTACGCCAATCTACTGGCCGGCCAGATGGGCACGACGTTCAACCTGCCGGCGCTCAACAATCCCGGCTGCCCCCCGCCGCTGACGCAGATTTTCCCCGCCCCGCAGCGCCCCGACGGGCCGCCGTGCTCGCTGCGCGAAGCCCCCGTCCCGACCACGCTGAACAACGTGGCAGTTCCCGGTGCGGAGGTCATCGATGTGCTTTCCAACACGAATCAGGCCTCCAACGCCAATCCGCTCACGAGCTTCATCCTGGGCGGACGCACACAGATTGAGGCGGCGCGTCAGGCCGACCCGACGTTCGTGACGGCCTGGATTGGCAACAATGACGTGCTGAGCGCCGCGCTGGCCGGCAACCCCGATCTCATCACGCCGGTGGAGGACTTTACCTCGCGCTACAACAACATGCTGACGCGGCTGGAGAGCATGCAGGACCTTGAGGGCGCCGCGCTCTTCGGTGTGGTGGACGTCACGCTCACACCGAACCTCTCGCCCGGCGCAGCCTATGCACAGGTTGTTCCGCTGGGACAGCAGGCGCAGGTCCTTCCGCCCAACCTGCAGGTTGCCGACTCGTGTGCACCCTCTGACCTCGGTGGCGTGGGCGACCAGATGCTGGTGCCGTTCCAGTACGGCGTGGCTCTCTTGGGCGTGGCAGACGCGCTCTTCCAGCAGTTTGGGGCGAACGCGCCGGCCGTAACGCTCAACTGCGCGCAAGACCTGACGGTGGAGGAGGCCGTGGGGCAGACGTTCGGCGGCGTGGGCAACATCCCTCCGCCGATCCAGGATGCCATCAGCGGCGTGCGCACGATCTCGGTGCTGCAGACGCAGGAGATCGCCACGATTCGGGGGACGGTGCAGGCCTACAACGACCTCATCCAGCAAGCTGCGGGCGAGCGGAGCTATGCGTTTGTGGACGTGAACGCGCTCTTCCAGCAGCCTGAGTTGCGCCAGCAGATTCCGGTGTTCCCCGAACTCTTTGATGTGCCTGGCAACGACTTTACGCCGGACCAGCCCTTCGGTCCGCTCTTCAGCCTCGACGGCGTGCATCCGAGCGCCGAAGCGCACGAGGTCGTGACGAACGCGGCAATCGAGGCGATTAACAGTCAGTACGGGACAAACATTCCGGCTCTGGGTCAGTAGTCGCCTTCTTCTGCATCGCGAAACGCCCGGATGGGACCTCCGTCCGGGCGTTTTCTATGGCTCATCGGTTCTATGGCGT
>CAYFSC010000018.1:0-14158 GCA_964345695.1 uncultured Rhodothermales bacterium
CCCCCTGACGGAGCGACCGGACGCCTACACGCCCTCCCTCGATGACACACCCTCCGGGTGCCCGTTCGATCCGGACGAGGCCGAAGATGCGGACACTGAAGAGCTGATTCAGCACGCGCTCCGTCTTACCGAAGGCATGTCCTCTTCGTGAGGCCCCGGCTGTGTCCGGCGAACCTTTCCCACCGACTGCTCTGCGTTCATGGTCCTTCCGGATCCGCTCGTTATCGGCACCCGCGGGAGTGAGCTGGCCCTGTGGCAGGCAAACTTCGTCAAGTCCAAGCTCGAATCGCGCGGCCACCGCGTAGAAATCGAAACCATCTCCACCCGCGGCGACCGCGTGCAGGACGTCCCGATCTCCGAGATCGGCGACGAGGCGGTGTTTACCAAGGAACTCGACCGTGCCCTTCTGACCGGCGACATCCACGCCGCTGTTCACTCGCTGAAAGATGTACCCTCCGAACTGCCGGACGGCATCACCCTGGGCGCCGTGAGCGACCGCGAGAACCCGCTCGATGCCTTCGTGGCCCACCCGTCGTTCGGTGGACACCTGCACGATCTGCCGGAGGGCGCCACCGTCGCCACCGCCTCGCTGCGCCGAAAGGCCCAGCTCAAAGCGTGGCGATCCGACCTCCACATTGTGCCTGTGCGCGGCAACGTCGATTCTCGGCTAGAGAAGCTCGACGAGAGCGACTGGCACGGCATGATCCTGGCCGTGGCCGGACTCATCCGCATGGGCCGATCGGCCCGCATCCGTGACCACATTTCTCAGGAGATTATGGTCCCGGCCGTTGCCCAGGGGGCCCTCGGGGCGGCCCACGCCAGCGAGCGACCGGATGTGGGCACGGCGCTTCAGAACGCCATGCATCACACCATTACGGCCCGCTGCACCGCGGCCGAGCGGGCCTTCCTTCGTGAAGTGGGCGGCGGCTGTCAGGTGCCTCTCGGCGCGTGGGCCCGGATGGAGGATGAGGACACACTTCGCCTCGACGCCTGCATCGCGGATCTGGACGGAACCGAACAATATCGCGGGCACCGCACCTGTCCGCCATCCGACGCCGAAGAAGTGGGGCGTGATCTGGCTGAGGAACTGCTGGCGGCCGGAGGCGCCGATATTTTGTTTGCCATCCTCGGCGAGCGAAGCGGCCCGACGCACTCCCCGTTTCAGCCATAGCACGGTCACCTTCCAGCGACGCCTTCCAGCAACGCTGCCATTCTGGGCATCCGCTCCTTTTCTCGACCGGACATGTCCTCAGCCGAGTCGCCGAACGTCATTCTGCTCCGGAGCGCCGACACGCCGGATCCGTACGTTACCGCCTTCGCGGAGCATGGACGTACCGCGGTGTGTGTGCCGGTGCTGACGTTCCGGTTCCCGTTCCAATCCACCCTCGCCGACACGCTGGAGCAGACCGACCGCTACCGGCATCTGGTGCTGACGAGCCCGCGTGCGGTGCGGGCGCTCGACGACGTGCTTTCCGACCGCCCGGTGCTCCGACGCGCGTGGACGGAGCGGACAGCCTTTGCCGTGGGGCCGAAGACCGCTCGTGCTTTGCAAGACCTTGAGATTGACGTGACGGGGGAACGTGCGGGATCGGCCAAAGCGCTCGTGGATGTGATCGACGCGGCTCCGCGGAACGGTCCGCTGCTGTTCCTCAGTGGCAACCGCCGCCGCGACACGTTGCCCAACGGTCTGTCCGACCGGGACATTCCCTTCGACGAACGCGTCGTCTACGAGACGCGCGTTCGTACCGACCTGGAACTGCCGCCGCCGTCCGTCGACCGGTGGCTCGTGTTTTTCAGTCCCTCGGGCCTGGAGGCCGTCCGACGCACCGAAACGGTGGACGCCAGCGCCTACCGCCTGGCGGCGATCGGGCCGACGACCGCCACCGCGCTCGAAACAGCCGGACTCCACGTCGACGCCGTTGCCGCTACGCCGGCGCCGGAACCCCTGGCCGACGCCATTCAGGACGCCCGGACGGCCGAGTCGGAGCGTTCCTGAACGCCGGGCGAACGGGGATGCACGTCTGCGATGCGCGCCTCCGTTAGGGTTCACGCACAGCGCCGTCGATGGCCGCCCGGAACCGCGCGGTGGCGCGATCCGGCTGGTTGGCGGTGGCCACGGCGGAGAGGACGGCGATGCCGTGAGCGCCCGCGTCCAGCACGGGACGCACGCGGTCATGCGTGATGCCCCCGATGGCAATCACCGGAATGGGGACGGCGTCGCATGTTTGACGCAGGACCTCGACGCCCTTCACAGACTTGGGGTTGCGCTTGGACTGGGTCTTGAATACAGGACCGAATCCGATGTAATCGGCGCCTTCTTCGTGCGCCTGGGCGGCCTGTTCGGGTGTCGTCGCCGTCCCGCCGATGATCACGTCGGGGCCCAGCACCCGGCGGGTCTCGGCGATGGGAAAGTCGCGTTGACCCAAATGGATGCCCTGAGCCTCCACGGCCTGTGCAATGTCAATCCGATCGTCGACGATGAGAGGGGTCGACGCATCGCGGCACACGTCGCGAACCTTGCGCGCCTCGATGAGCATAGTGCGCACCCCGCCGTGCTTCTGCCGAAACTGGATCGAATCGGCCCCTCCACGGATGGCGAGCTGGGCCAGTTCGGCGTGGGACCGCTCCTGCTGCAGGTGGTAATCGGTAATGACGTGCAGACGACCGACGGGTTTGTCGGACGCTGCCCGCTCTCCGTTTTCTGATGGCTGCTCCATGCGTCTGCGGGACGTGGTCGGAAGACGAACGGATATTGCTCACTGCCCAGCCATTCGGCAGTTCCACCGGCTCCCCGCGCGATGAACGCGCTCCGGCTCGATATTGGGGCCCGCGTGGCACATATTTACCGTCCTCTGTCTTCCATCAAGCGTTTTGACCGCATGCCCGAGTTGTCATCGTCTCTTGCGGAGGACGCCCGTGCCATTTTCCAGGCCGCCGTCCGTCGCGTGCAGGCCGACCGGCTGATCGATCCGGTCGATCCGACCAACGCGCTGCCCCGGCCGCTGCAGGCGTACGATCGGGTGCAGGTCGTGGGGATGGGCAAGGCCGCGATGGCGATGGCCGGAGTTGTGGAAGACCGCCTGGAGCAGGCCGTTTCCGGAGGGACGGTTGTGGTGCCTGAAGGCTATCCCGAGACGCTGCCTGATCGGCTTCCGGCTCCGGCACGGATCGACGTCGTTGAAGGCGGCCACCCGGTCCCCACTGCGCAGAGCGAACGCGGGGCGCGACGTCTCCTGGCCCACGCTGAGGATGCCGGGCCGGACGATGGGCTGCTGGTGCTGGTGTCGGGGGGCGGCACTGCCCTTACGATGCTCCCGGCGGACGACCTGCCGCGCAACGCCGTGCAGCACGTCTTCCGTTTGCTGCTGCGGAGCGGCGCGGCCATTCACGACGTGAACGTCGTGCGCAAGCATCTCACGCAGGTGGGCGGCGGGCAGCTTGCACAGGCCGCTCCGCCGGCCGACGTGGCAGCTTGGGTGGTGTCCGATGTCGTCGGCGACGACCTCTCGACCATTGCCAGCGGCCCCACGGTACCCGACCCATCCACGTACGCCGATGCCGTGCAGGTTCTGTACCGCCACGGACTGTGGCACGACGTGGCTGCGCCGATCCGGGAGCATCTGGCCGCAGGAGCCGACGGCAAGCGTCCCGACACGCCCACCGACAGCGCGGCGTGCTTCGACGCCGTGCAGACGCAGCTGATTGGCACCAACCGGACCGCCCTCGACGCCGCCCGGCGGGCGGCCGAAGCCCGGGGCTACGACGCTCGGATTGTGAGCGACCAGGTAGAAGGAGAAGCACGCGAGGTCGGAACCGATCACGTCCAGCACCTGCAGGACGCGGACGCCTCTGAACCCACGTGCTGGCTGTGGGGCGGCGAGACAACGGTCACGGTGACGGGAGAGGGAAAGGGAGGATGCAACCAAGAACTTGCTCTCGCGGCCGCCATCGCGATGGTGGATTCTTCGTCTGAAATGGTGCTGTTGAGTGGAGGCACCGACGGCATTGACGGCCCGACCGACGCTGCGGGTGCCTGGGCCACGCCGAGGGCCGTGCGCCGTGCCCGTGCGAAAGGGCGGGACGCGAGCCGCCATCTGGAGCACAATGATGCGTATTCCTTCTTTGAGGCGCTCGATCAGCTGCTCAAGCCCGGGCCGACCCACACCAACGTGATGGACATCCACGTGGGGCTTGTGCATCCACGGTAGGCGGCCGGGACTGTCGTTTCACAAGTTCGCTCGATTTCCTATACTGGAAGCGCGTCCGACCCTCGCGCGGGGGCACTGCCCATTGTTCTTGAAACACGTTCCCACCATCATGACAAGCCCCTCTCTGTTTCGTTATTGCATTGTCCTGTTTCTCGGCCTGTGCGTCGCTCTGCCCGCTACGGCACAGCAGGTGCCCATCGCCATCGACACGCCCGCACCAGGCACGGAAAGCTACGATGATGCCATCCCTACCCCACACGATATTATCGGCCACGAGATCGGAACGCGGCACACGCGTCCCGCCCAGGTGGTCGACTACTTCGAGGCCGTAGCCGCGTCCAGCGATCGGGTGACGCTCGAGACGCACGGACGCACCTACGAAGGCCGGCAGCTGATTCATGCCTTCGTCACGTCCACCGATAACCACCAGCGGCTCGACGACATCCGGGCGGCCAATCAGCGTCTCTCCGAAGCGCCGGGCGAGATGACCGACGCCGATTTGGAGAACATGCCGGCGGTCGTGCTCATGGGCTACAGCATCCACGGCGATGAAGCCAGCGGCACCGAGGCGGCCATGCTTCTGCTGTACCACCTGGCGGCTGGAAACGGCTCCGACGTGGAGGCCGCACTCAACAACACCGTGGCCATCATCGATCCGATGTTCAACCCCGACGGCCGCGACCGATTCGTCGACTGGGTGAACGGCAATCGGGGGGAGGTCGCCACGACCGACGACCAGGACCGCGAGCACAACCAGCCGTGGCCCGGTGGCCGTACCAACCACTACTGGTTCGACCTGAACCGCGACTGGCTTCCGGCCCAGCATCCGGCTTCCCAGGGACGGCTGGAGTACTTCCATACCTGGCGGCCGCAGGTCCTCACCGATTACCACGAGATGGGAAGCGAGGCGACCTACTTCTTTCAGCCCGGCGTTCCGGGGCGCACCAACCCGAACACGCCGCAGCGCAATCAGGAACTGACGGCCGAAATCGCGACGTATCACGCCGACTACCTGGAGGACATTGGGTCGCTCTTCTACACCCGTGAGACGTTCGACGACTTCTACTACGGCAAGGGGTCCACGTACCCCGACGTGAACGGCTCCATTGGCATTCTCTTCGAGCAGGCCTCCTCGCGGGCTCTCCAGGCGGAAACGAGTAAGGGCGTGATGGACTACGCCTTCACCGTTCGGAACCAGTTTATGGCGTCGCTTTCCACCATGAAGGCGGCAGCCAATATGCGGGGCGATCTGCTCCGGCACATGCGCGACTTCTACGCGAATCGTGACGATGTGCTGCAGGACGTGGGGGCCGAAGCGTTCGTGGTAGACCGTGCCGAGCATCCGACGCGGGCTCAGGCCCTGGCGCAGGTGCTGCAGCGGCACCGGGTGCAGGTGTTCGACCTGGGCCGGCAGGTCGAGGCCGACGGTCGCACGTATCGCCCGGGCGACGCCTATGTGGTTCCACTCGATCAGCAGCAGGGGCGCCTGGTGAAAGCCGTCATGGAGGAGACCACCGCCTTCAGCGACTCCATCTTCTACGACGTCTCCACCTGGACGCTCCCACATGCCTTCGGGGTGGACTACGCGGTGCTTCGCGACGCCCCGTCCGACCTGCAGGGACAGCAGATGGACTTTCAGGCGTATCACGGCGGAGAGGTCGTCGGCGGGCGGAGCCGTTATGCCTACATCATGCCGTGGGGCCGCTACTTTGCACCGCGGGCCATCTACCGCCTGCAGAAAAACGGCGTCCGTCCCCGTGCCATGACCGAGCCGTTTACGGCGCAGGTCGGCAACCAGACCCAGTCGTTCGACCGGGGCGCCATCGTGATTCAGGTGCAACAGCACGGCGTCTCGCCCGACACGGTGCATGCCGTCGTCCGTCGCCTCGCCGAGAAGGATCACGTCCCCGTTTACGCCACCGAACGCGGCCTGACGCCCAGCGGCCCTGATCTCGGCAGCCGGGGCTCCGAAATTCTGGAAGAGCCGGAAGTTGCCCTGCTCACCGGAACCGGCGGAACCTCGCGGTACGGCGGGTCCAGTGCCTACAACGCCGGGGAGGTCTGGCATCTCCTCAACGAGCGCATGCACGTGCCGGTGTCGCTGGTCGACATCCGGAGCCTGGGCAACGTCGATCTGGACGCGTACAACACCCTTGTCATGGCCGGCGGCAGCTACGGCGGCGTGCCCACGGAGGCCGTGAAGGCATGGGTGCAGGACGGCGGAACGCTCATTGCCCTGGAGGATGGGGTGGAGTGGCCCATCGAGCAGGAACTGGTGTCGCTGGAGGAGAAGGACGTCAACATCGACTCGCTGCTACAGGACGTGCCGTACGCCAACCTCGGCAAGGCGTACGGCGCCCAAGGCATCGGCGGATCAATCTTTGAGGCCCACGTCGACACCACGCACCCGATTGCGTACGGCTACGACGAAACCGTTCCCGTCTTTCGGGTGGGCACCACGTTCTACGAGCCGAGCTCGGAGCCTGGCGCGAGCGTCGCCACCTACGACGACGCGTCGCCCGTCCTGAGCGGCTACATCTCGGACGAGCAGGAAGAGCCCGCCCGGGGCGCGGCCTCCATCGAGGCTCACGGCTACGGGCAGGGCAACGTGGTGCTCTTTATGGACAACCCGAACTTCCGGGCCTTCTGGTACGGCACGAACGGATTGTTCTTGAACGCCATCCTGTTCCGCGACCTGTATTGATTGCGGAACACCAAGCGCGGCGTCACCCTTCGCTTCGTACTACCATGGAAACGGGCGGTCTCGTCAAGAGGTCGCCCGTTTTTTGTGGCGTGTTACGATGCAGGTGTTTCGGGCGGCTGTGCAGGGCGGGACGCTGCGCCCGGAGCCTCACCCGCGCTTGCTTTTCCACCGACCCTGTGTTTGAGTCTATGACCGTTCCCCGTCTCGTTTGTCTAGCTACGCTGTGCCTGCTTCTCGGCTGCGTCGGGCTGGCGCACGCGCAGGAAGTCCAAGTTCCGCTCGATGCCGACAGCACCCTGTATACACTCAACGCCGAGGTGGAGCAGGAGCTCAACCTCTTCCCGGAGGTCACTGGCTTTCAGGAAGCCGTGCTGTACCGACAGTCCGACGGAGCCTACGAGCTTGTGATTCAGTATCGCGAGGAGAACCAGACGCTGCGGCAGCGCCGGACGCTGACCGCCGCAGAGGTAGAGACCCTGCGCAGGCGCATCACCGAGGCGCTCCAGACGTCCGGATCGCGGGTGAACCTGAACCAGGAGGGTCGCACAGACTTACTGACGGCGACGACGCTGCTGGGGATCGCGGAGGGAGGCCTGGTGGCCGGTGCCTTGGCCGGGGAGGACGACGGGTCGCTCGTTGCGGCGCTTCCACTCTTGGGCGGCGGGCTTGGCTTCTTCATCCCGCTGGCCGCCTCTCAGAACGCCCCCGTAACAGAAGGCGCCGCTGCACTAACCGGATACGGCGGTCTGCAAGGGTACGGGCACGCTGTGCAGCTTGTCGGCCTGGTGGGAGGTGATGATGTGGACGGGCGCTCCACTTCCGGGTTTGCGGCGCTGATGGGGGCCACCGAGGCGGCATTCGGGTACCGGATCGGGTCGCGGCAAGGATGGAGTGGCGGCACCGCCGAAATGATTGCGTACACCGGCACGTTCGGCAACCTGATCGGGCTCGGCACCGGTCTGCTGCTCGTTGGCGCAGAAGACGACGTGGAGGGCGCGTTCGACACCGGGGATCGGGTGCGCGTCGTCAGTGGATTGTCGCTTCTCGGGTCGATCGGCGGCATGTGGACCGGCCACCGGCTGGCACAGTCCACCCGCTACACGGAGGGCGATGCGCGCACTTATCTGAACGCGGGCCTGCTCGGCACGCAGATTGGCGGATCGATTCTGTTCCTCACCGACTCGCCCAGTGAGTCGCCGCGTTTTGTGGCGGGCACGCTCACGGCCTCGGCGCTCGGCGGACTGGCGGCCGGGACGGTCCTGCTGCGCGACCGCGACTTTACCAAGAGTGAGGGCAACCTTATCGCGCTGGGCACCTACGCGGGCGGATTGATCGGCAGCGCCCTGGCGGCGGTTGGCGAGACGGAGGAGGAGGGAGCCTTCGTGCTGTCGACGCTGGGCTCGGCCCTGGGCTTTGGAATCAGCATTGGGCTCTTTTCGGCGGATGCTGAACGCCGCGCCTCGACGGCGACCTCGGCGCTGGACCTCCGCATCACACCGTCCCTGCAAGCGCCACAGACGCCGGCCTCCGGAGCGTCCGCGTGGACCCGCTCGGTACGGCCCGGCCTTACGCTCCGCGCGTCGTTCTGAAGCGAAGGTCTGAGGAGAGGGTCTTCGGGGAGACCGGATGGCCGGGCGGCAGAGACCGCGAATGGCGCCGGGCACAAGGCCGCGCCGCCATTCGTACGAGGGGCCCCGGGTTGATCCGGGGACGCAGGCCGCTTCTGCGGCGACCGACTTGCTCACATTCTACCCGTCCCCTTACCACGGTCCATGTCCAACCGTCTCGCCGACGAGCAGAGCCCGTACCTTCTTCAGCACAAAGACAATCCCGTCGATTGGTATCCGTGGGGCGAAGAAGCCTTTGCCGTTGCCCGGACCGAGGACAAGCCGGTCTTCCTCTCGATCGGCTATTCCACCTGCCACTGGTGCCACGTGATGGAGGAGGAGTCGTTTGAGGACGAGGAGGTTGCCGAGCTCTTGAACGACACGTTCGTGTGCATCAAGGTGGACCGCGAGGAGCGGCCCGACATCGACAACGTCTACATGAGCGTCTGCCAGATGATGCGGGGACAGGGCGGCTGGCCGCTCACGGTGCTTCTGACACCGGACAAAAAGCCGTTCTACGCGGCGACCTATCTGCCGAAGCACGGGCGGTTTCAGCAGATGGGGATGATGGACCTGATTCCTCGCGTTCGCAAGCTGTGGAACCAGAAGCGGGACCAGCTCCTGTCCGATGCCGAGCAGGCCGCCGAGACCTTGCAGCGGGCCGTCGACCAAAGCGGCGGGGACATCCACGCGGACGGCCCGGGCGAAGAGGTCCTCTCCGAGGCCCAGGCGCAGCTGTCGAGTCGTTTCGACCGCACCCACGGTGGGTTTGGCTCTGCGCCCAAGTTTCCCGCGCCGCACAACCTGCTGTTTCTCCTGCGCCAGTGGCACCGGACCGGCGAGGACCGTTCTCTGGAGATGGTCACCAAAACGCTCGATGAAATGCGCCTCGGCGGCATCTTCGATCACGTCGGGTACGGGTTCCACCGCTACTCGACAGACGCCCGCTGGCTCCTTCCGCACTTCGAGAAGATGCTGTACGACCAGGCCCTGCACGTCATGGCTTATACGGAGGCGGCCCAGATCACCGGTTACGCTCCGTACGAAACCACGGCCCGGGAGGGGCTGCAGTACGTTCTTCGGGACCTGCAGGCCCCCGAAGGCGGCTTCTACTCGGCCGAAGATGCCGACAGCCTGACGGAGGACGGCGAGCGCGAAGAGGGCGCGTTCTACGTGTGGACCACCCAGGAAGTGCGGGATCGGCTCGACGATGATCTTGCCGACCTCGTGATCGACGTCTACAACCTGAAGGAAGGCGGAAACTATCAGGAGGAGTCCACCGGTCAGCGGACGGGCAAGAACATCCTCCACCTCCAGAAGCCGCTCGCCGAGATTGCCGACGACCGCGATCTGGACGAGCGCACGCTGCGCACCCGGCTGGAGGAGGCCCGGCAGATGTTGTATGAGCACCGAGAGGACCGTCCCCGTCCGGGGCTGGACGACAAGGTGCTGACGGATTGGAACGGACTGATGATCGCGGCGCTGGCCAAGGCCGGGCGGGTTTTTGAGGAGAATCGCTACCTTGAGGCTGCCGAGCAGGCGGCGGGCTTTCTCCTCGACGCGATGCAGGACGAGAACGGGCGCCTGCTTCATCGCTACCGCAACGGGGATGCGGCCATCCGCGCGCATCTCGACGACTACGCGTTTTTCGTGTGGGGGCTCATCGAGCTGTACGAGTCGACGTTCGAAGTGACGTGGCTTCGCGCTGCCGTCGCGTTGCAGGAGGCGTGCATCGAGCACTTCTGGGACGCCGACCGCGGAGGGTTCTATCTCACCGCCGACGACGGGGAGACGCTTATCGTCCGGCAAAAAGAGCTGTACGACGGTGCCCAGCCCTCCGGGAACTCGGTCCAGATGCTCAACCTCTTGCGTCTCGCGCGGATGACCGGCCGGACTGAATGGGAGGAGACTGCCGAGTCGCTGCGGCGGTGGGCCGGGAAACAGGTCGAGCAGCAGCCGAGCGGCTTCACCGGCTTCCTGATCGGCCTTCAGTTCGCGCTCGGCGACACGCAGGAGGTCGTCATCGCCGGCGACCGGGACGCCGATGCCACCGGGAATCTGGTCCGTGTTGTTCGGGAGATGTACCGCCCGCACGTCGTCGTTCTCCAGCGCGATCCCGGTGACAACCCTCCGATTGCTGAGGTGGCGCCGTTCACGGTTGAGCAGCGCCCGAGGGACGGCCAGGCCACGGCGTACGTCTGCCGCAATTTCCAGTGCGACGCGCCCGTCACCGATCCCGACGGACTGCGGGAGCAGCTTGCCGCCGAGTAGGAACCGCAGTCTGAGATCGGAACTCAAGCGCCCTCGCCGGTCGGTCGGCGGACGATGAAGAGCCTTCGTTGGATTCCGTTGACAGTTCTCCACGCTTGCACGTATGGATCCGCTTCCCGCCTCCTTCTTCGATCGCCCGACGCTCGACGTGAGTCGCGACCTGCTTGGGCGGCACCTCGTGCGTGAGCATTCATCCGGCGAGCGGATTGTGGCCCGGATCGTCGAGACGGAGGGCTACACGCAGGATGACCCGGCCTTCCACGGGTGGAACCTGTATGACTCGGAGACCGGAGCTCTCCGGCGGGAGGGCCGCGCTGCCGATTTGTTCGGTCCGCCCGGCACGGCGTACGTCTACCTGATCTACGGCATGCACTGGCTGTTGAACGTCGTGACCGAAGCGGACGGCGTCGGGGGCGCGGTGCTCATTCGTGCCGTTGAGCCGCAAGCGGGCATCGATCAGATGAAACGCCACCGGCCTGCCGCGAAGACGGAGGTGGACCTGACGAACGGTCCGGGAAAACTCACGCAGGCGATCGACGTAGATGGCGGTGCCCATGGCACGCGGCTGACCGATTCGCCTTTGTACTTTGAGGCGGGCTTGCCGGTCGCCGACGACGCCGTGGCCACGTCCAGCCGCATCGGCATCACGAAGGGCGTCGACCGCGAGTGGCGGTACTTCCTGGACGGAAACCGCTTCGTGTCCAAGGCCACTCCGTCCGCGCAGAGCTGAGGTGCGGCCATCCGCACCTGTGGAATATTCGCCGACCCCGTTCGTAGGAGAACATGCGCCGCGGCCCGATCTCCATTCAACCCGAAACGCCGCCATGGAAACCACGCAGACGCCGCCCCAGTCCGACTACGAACGCGAGCGGGGGAAGCCATTGCCAAGCGATCAACACAGCCGGATCCAGACTCGTCTTAGCGCTGCTCTTTTTCAGTATGAGCCAGATTATCTCGTCTCCAACGAGCTGACGATTGAGCTCGACGGGTATCGCATTACGCCCGACCTCTGCGTGTTCCCGCCGCTGGACGTTGACCCCACAACGGACATCAACCCGGTAACAGAAGCTCCACTGATTGCGGTGGAGATCTCCAGTCCCTCACAGGGACTCCGGGAGCTCGTGGATAAGGCGAAGGCGATGATTGAAAGGGGCGTTCAGACGTGCTGGATTGTTGAGCCCGCGATCCAGACCGTCACCGTTGTCGACTCCGACATCCAACTGACGACAATCACGGACGGTGTCGTGGACGATCCGGACACGGGGATTCGCGTTTCTCACGACGACATCTTTGACACCTGACGCGCGCCTGTGCCCTCACGGTCGACCCCAAATCACGCTCACCCACAACTGCAACGCACAATCCGTCCCGCATGCAACGACATCTCCAAGCTTCGACCGACGTTCAGCGCTCCTCCGAGGAGATCCGCAAAGAGTTCCTGCGCTTCTTTGAGGAGAAAGCCCACGAGATCGTCCCGAGTGCGTCCCTCGTGCCGGAGGGCGACAGTACCCTGCTCTTCACGAACGCCGGGATGAACCAGTTCAAGGACGTCTTTCTCGGCACCGGACAGCGCCCGTACGACCGCGCCGTCGACACGCAGAAGTGCCTCCGCGTGTCCGGCAAGCACAACGACCTGGAGGAGGTGGGGCACGACACGTACCACCACACCTTCTTCGAGATGCTCGGCAACTGGAGCTTCGGCGACTACTTCAAGGCCGAGGCCATCCGCTGGGCCTGGGAGCTCCTGGTGGATCGGTGGGGGCTGGAGCCGGACCGGATGTACGCAACGGTGCACGCGGGCGACGACGAACTGGGACTGGACGCCGACGAGGAGGCGTACCAACGGTGGCTCGACGAGACGCCCATTCCGGAAGAGCAGGTTCTGTACGAACCGTCGAAGGAGAACTTCTGGATGATGGGCGACACGGGGCCGTGCGGCCCGTGCTCGGAGGTGCACGTCGACCTGCGTCCGGAGGCTGAGCGCGACACGATGCCGGGGCGCAACCTGGTCAACAAGGACCACCCGCAGGTGATGGAGATCTGGAACCTGGTCTTCATCCAGTACAACGCGCAGTCGGACGGCAGCCTCGAGCCGCTGGCCGATCAGCACGTGGACACGGGCATGGGCTTTGAGCGCATCGTGGCGGTCCTGCAAGGCGTGAGCTCGACGTACGACACCGACCTCTTCGCCCCGCTCCTGCAGGCCGTGGCCGATGCCGCGCCCCGCGACGCCGTCCGCGGCTACGACGACGTGGACACCGACGACGCCGAGGAGCGGGAGCGGGTGCGCATCGCCCTCCGCGTCATCGCCGACCACATTCGCGCCATCGCCTTCGCCATCGCCGACGGCGTGATGCCGGGCAACGTGGGCCGTGGCTACGTCATCCGCCGAATCCTGCGCCGCGCCGTGCGCTACGGGTACCAGACGCTCGGCTTCCGCGAGCCGTTTCTGCACGCGCTCATCGAGCCGCTGAAGCAAAAGATGGGCGGGCCGTTCGACGAGCTGGCGGGGCAGCAGTCCTACATCGAGCAGGCCATCCGCTCCGAGGAGCAGAGCTTCCTCAAGACGCTTGGCACCGGCATCGAATTCTTCGAGCGCATCACGCCGCACGTCATCGATTTTCAGCAGAAGGACGGCGAGGTTGCGGACCGCCTCCTCGGGGAGCTGCAGCAAGACTCCCGCGCCATGGATCTGCTGGAGAAAGCCTACGTCGATGCCGACGACCGCAGCGAGATTCTACGTGACTTTGCCCGCGTGGCCCGCGACGGCCAGCTGCCGGGCGAGGTCGCGTTCCTCCTCCACGACACGTACGGCTTCCCGATCGACCTGACGCAGCTCATGGCGCGTGAGGAGGAGCTGGAGGTCGACATGGAGCGGTACGAGGAGCTCATGGATCGCCAGAAGAGCCGGGCGCGGGCCGCCTCGCAGTTCGACGTGGATCACAGCGAAGTCCACGCCTGGCAGGAGATCTCACAGGGCGACTCGTCGGTCTTCGTGGGGTACGATCAGGTTACCGTGGATGACGCGGAGATCCGAGCAGCGCGCCGCGTCGACACCGACGACGGAATGCGCTACGAGGTCGAGCTCGACCGCACTCCGTTTTACGCCGAGTCTGGCGGGCAAGTGGGCGACCGGGGCGTGCTGCTCGTCGGCGGCGAAGAGGTTGACGTGCTCGACACGCAGCACGAAGGGGAGCGCATCGCGCACGTCGTGGATCACCTGCCGGAGGATCTCACGGGCCGCGTTGAGGCTGCCGTAGACGCCGAGCGACGGCAGCGCACGAAGGTGCACCACACCGCCACGCATCTCCTACACGCCGCGCTCCGCGACACCCTCGGCGATCACGTGCAGCAGAAGGGATCGTTGG